>NZ_JBLXEC010000023.1:0-61733 GCF_048263515.1 Marinovum sp.
GCGCCCATATCGAAGCCTCGCAACGTCTGCGCATCCGCGCCCTGCGCGAACGCGACCGTGGCCAGGACGAGACCTGAAAGGACCCAGATGACCGACAGACCCGAGCCCTGTGACATCGCCGTCATTGGCGGCGGCAATGCCGCGCTCTGCGCTGCGATCACCGCGGCCGAGGCCGGCGCCCGCGTGCTGATCCTCGAGACCGCGCCGAAGCCCTATCGCGGTGGCAACTCCCGCCACACCCGCAACTTCCGCTGCATGCACCAAGGCCCGCTCGGCCCGCTGGTCGAGAGCTACAGCGAAGAGGAGTACTTCGGCGACCTGATGAAGGTCACCGGCGGCAAGACCGATGAACACCTCGCCCGCCTCGCCATCCGCACCTCGGAAGAGTGTCTGCCGTGGATGGAGGCGCACGGCGTGCGTTTCCAGCCTTCGCTCTCCGGCACGCTGTCACTGGCGCGGACCAATGCCTTCTTCCTCGGCGGCGGCAAGGCGCTGGTGAATGCCTATTACCGCACGGCCGAGGCGCTTGGCGTTCAGGTCGAATACGAAGCCGCGGTGACGCATCTGGAGCTTGACGGCGACCGGATCGTCCATGTCGACTACACGCAGAATAGCGAAAGCCATCGCATCATGCCGAAATCCGTCGTCGTGGCCTCGGGCGGGTTTCAGGCGGACACCGACTGGCTGGCCCGCGCCTGGGGGCCGGCGGCAAAGAACTTCCTGATCCGCGGCACGCCCTACAACCGCGGCGTGGTGCTGGCCGATCTGCTGGATCAAGGCGTCGAGCAAGTCGGCGACCCGACCCAATGCCACGCCGTGGCCATCGACGGCCGCGCGCCCAAGTTCGACGGCGGGATCGTCACCCGGCTGGACTGCGTGCCGTTTTCGATCGTCGTCAACAAGGACGGTGACCGCTTCTACGACGAGGGCGAAGACGTCTGGCCCAAACGCTACGCCATCTGGGGGCGTCTGGTGGCGGCACAGCCGGACCAAGTGGGCTATGTTGTCATAGACGCCAAGTCGCTGGAGCTGTTCATGCCTTCGGTCTTCCCGCCGATCAAGGCCGGCACCTTGGAAGATCTGGCTTTAAAGATGGGCCTGCCGCCCGACAAGCTTCGCGCCACGGTCGACACCTTCAACGCGGCCTGCGGCGATACCTCGGGGTTTCACCCCACGGAACTGGACGGCGTTTCGACCACTGGCCTCACGCCCCCGAAGACCAACTGGGCCCGCCCGATCACCGAGCCGCCCTTCTACGGCTACAGCCTGCGCACCGGTGTCACCTTCACCTACCTCGGGCTCAAGGTCGACGAAAACGCCCAGTGTCACGCAAACGGCAAACCCATCGCCAATCTCTGGGCCGCGGGCGAGACCATGGCGGGCTCGATCCTCGGGCAAGGCTACCTCGCCGGCTTCGGCATGACCATCGGCACCGTCTTCGGACGCATCGCAGGCAAGGAGGCCGCCGCCCATGCAAACTGATCTGCTTCAGGAAGCCCGCCGTCAGGCCGAGATCTGCAACGCCTGCCGCTATTGCGAAGGCTATTGCTCGGTTTTTCCGGCGCTCCACCGCGAACGCGCGTTCTCCGACGGGGACCTCACGCAACTGGCGAACCTCTGCCACAACTGCCGGGGCTGCTACTATGCCTGTCAGTACACCGCACCGCACGAGTTTGACCTGAACCTGCCGAAAGCCCTCGCCGAGGTGCGTCAGGACAGCTGGAAGGCTCACGCATGGCCGCGCGTCTTCGCCGATCTCTTCGACCGCTCCGGCGTGCTGATGGCCGCCGGGCTGGTGCTGGGCTTTGCGCTGATCTTCGTTCTTGCGCAAGCGATGCAACCCGAGAGCAGCGAGGGCTTCTATGCCTACATGTCGCACGGGCTGATGGTTGCGATCTTTGCTCCGGCCTTCCTGCTGCCGCTGGCCGCCATCGCGGTCTCGCTGCGCGGCTACTGGCGCACGGTGGGCGGCGGGACGTTGCGGCTTGGCGATGTCTGGCGCGCGATGCGGTCCGCCGGTCGCATGAAGAACCTCGAAGGCGGTCACGGCGACGGCTGCAATTTCGAAGATGAAGACCGATTCACCCACGCCCGCCGGCATTTCCATCAGGCGGTGCTCTATGGCTTCCTGCTGTGCTTTGCCTCCACCGCCAGCGGTACGCTGATGCATTACCTGCTGGGGTGGGAAGCGCCTTATGGCCTGTTCAGTCTGCCGAAACTGCTCGGTCTTCCGGGGGGTGTGCTGCTCTGCATCGGCACCGCAGGGCTGGCAGCGCTGAAGCTCAAGGCCGACCCGCAGCTTGGCGCGCCTGCGGCCTGGGGCGGTGAGATGGCGTTCATCCTCTTGCTCTTCATCGTCAGCGCGACCGGGTTGCTGCTCTTTGCGGCTACGGGAACGCAAATGGTTGGCTGGCTCTTGCCGCTTCACCTTGGCGCGGTGCTGACCTTCTTCCTGCTGACTCCCTATTCCAAGATGGCGCATGGCTTCTATCGTCTGGCCGCGCTGGCCCGGGAAGAAGCAACAAAATCGACGCGTCAGGCTCAAAGCGCCTCATGAGGTTCGGCGCCGACGCTTCCATTTCAGGTTGGCATGCTCGGCGAGCAGGGACTTTCAATCGCCCTCGGCCCCCTTCGGGGACCTCCTTGGGCTAGTCACTCCCGCGCCAACGCCCCGTTCGACAGCACCGTGAGCAGCGGGCAATCCGGTGTGTCAGACCCGCTGCATTGCGAGATCGTCTCTGCCAGCGTGGCCTCGATGTTCTGGAGATCGCGGATCTTGGCGCGCACCACGTCCAGATGATGCCGCCCGCGCTTTTCAACCTCGCCGCAGGTGTGGCTGCCGCGGTCGACCAGGCTCAGCAGGCCGCGGATTTCCTCCATGGTAAAACCCAGCTCGCGCGCTCGCATGATGAAGCCCAGCCGTTCGACATGCGCGGTGCCGTAGCGGCGGTGCCCGGCGGGGCTGCGCGGCGGATCGGGCATCAGGCCCACACCTTCGTAGTAGCGGATGGTCTCGAGGTTGCAGCCGGTCAGCCGCGCCAGGTCCGAGCGTTTGAGAGCGCTCGCAACTCCGTGATCCTCCGGCATCGGGTTTCTCCTTGATCCTGTAGCAGCTACAGACCCTATCTTGCCTGTCATCACTCCGCAACGCAGAGCAGGCCGATGACAGATCACACCATGGCGACCACAGAGCAACAGGAGGACCGGTCCGGCTGGCTTGCCACCGGCGCCGGTGTGATTGGCGCGCTGGCCATGACGTCCTGCTGCATCCTGCCGCTGGTTCTGGTCAGCCTCGGGGTGACCGGGGTGTTCATCGGTCAGCTCACCGCGCTTTATGCCTACAAATGGCTCACGCTGAGCTTTGCGGGGGCGGCGCTGGCCTACGGGTTCTGGAAGGCCTATCGCCCGGTGCCCACCGAGGCCTGCGCCGATGGCACCTGCGCCCGGCCCGTCGACCGCCGGGTGATGCGCGGGCTGCTCTGGGGCGCAACGGGCGTCGTGCTGCTCGCCCTGATCTTCCCGATGCTGTCGCCCTTTCTTCTGACATTCTGATCATGAGGTCCGCCATGAAGCTGCTTGTATCCACCACTGCCCTTCTCCTTTCTGCCAGCGCGGCGCTGGCGGCTGAGGCCACCACTCACATCGCCGTGGAGGGGCTGACCTGCCCCTCCTGCAGCTTCATCGTCACCACCACGCTGAAGCGGGTGGAGAGCGTCCAGATCCTCGAATTTACCGAGGGTGAGGCGGATACCGGTCTATATGTGGTGCGCTACGACGATGCGCTGACCGACCCCGCGGCCATCGTCGCTGCCGTGACCGGCGTGGGCTACGGCGCCAGCGTCGCCACGGAGACCGGCTCATGAAGGACGCTGACGCACCTGCTGGTCGCGACGGTTTGCTGAAGGTCGGGCTGATCGGCACGGTCGTCGTTGCGCTCTGCTGTGTCACGCCGGTGCTGGTGATCCTGCTCGGCGCGGTCGGATTGTCGGCGCTCTTGGGCTGGCTCGATTACGTGCTGCTGCCGGCGCTCGCGCTCTTCATCGGCATCATGATCTACGCGCTCTGGAGGCGCCGCAGCTCGGAGACCCCGTCATGAAAGACAGCAAGACACCTGAACGCGGGGCCTATGACATCGCCGTGATCGGGGCCGGGTCCGCCGGTTTTTCCGCCGCCATCACCGCCGCCGAGGCCGGGGCCCGCGTCGCGCTGATCGGGGCCGGCACGCTTGGCGGCACCTGCGTGAACGTCGGTTGCGTTCCGTCCAAGGCGCTGATCCGCGCCGTCGAGAGCCTGCATCACGCGCGGACCGTGACCCGCTTCCATGGGCTCGAGGCCGAGGCGCGCGTGGCCGACTGGGCCGCCACCGTGGCGCAGAAACAGGCGCTGGTCGATGAGCTGCGCCGGGCGAAATATGCCGATGTGCTGCCGCAACACGAGGGGGTGGACTACATCGAGGGCAGGGCGCGGTTTGACGACAACGGGCGGCTGACGGTCGATGGCAGCCTCTTTCCGGCGGCCAAGGTCATCCTTGCCACGGGTTCCCGCCCGCATGTTCCGGCGATCCCGGGGATCGAGGCGGTCGAGACGCTCGACAGTACATCGGCGCTGGAATTGACCGAGCTGCCAGCCTCGCTGCTGGTGCTGGGCGCCGGTTATATCGGCGTCGAGCTGGCGCAGCTTTTCGCCCGGGCCGGTGTCGCGGTGACGCTGGTCAGCCGCCGGGGTGTCCTGCCCGAGGCCGAACCGGAGGTGTCGGAGGCACTGGAGGGGTATCTGGCGGAAGAGCGCATCCGGCTGGTGCGCGCCAGCGGTTACGAACGAGTGTCGCAAGGCTCCGGCGGCACCTCGCTGCATCTGACCTCGGGGGAGGTGCTGAGCGCCGAGCGGCTGCTGCTGGCCACCGGCCGGGTGCCCGACAGTGACGGGCTGAACCTTGCCGCCGCCGGAATTGCCACCCGCGCGAACGGCGGCGTCGAGACCGATGCGCAGATGCGCACCGCCAATCCAGACGTCTGGGCCGCGGGCGATGTCACCTGCCGCGACCAGTTCGTCTACATGGCGGCCTACGGCGCCAAGATCGCGGCCCGCAACGCCGTGGCCGGCGAGGCGCGAACCTATGACAACGCCACCGTGCCCTGGGTGGTGTTTTCCGATCCGCAGGTGGCCGGTGTCGGGTTGAGCGCGGCGCAGGCCGGCGCCGCCGGTCATGAGGTCGTGACCTCGGTCCTGCCGCTCGACGCGGTGCCGCGCGCGCTGGCGGCGCGCGATACCCGCGGGCTGATCAAGCTGGTGGCCGACGCGCACAGCAAACGCCTGCTCGGCGCGCAGGTCCTCGCGCCCGAGGGTGCTGACAGCATCCAGACCGCGGCGATGGCGCTGAAGGCCGGGCTGACCTACGAAGAGCTCGGCGACACGATCATGCCCTATCTGACCACGGTCGAAGGGCTGAAGCTCGCGGCCCAGACCTTTGAAAAGGACGTGGCGGCGCTGTCCTGCTGCGCCGGGTGACGCGATGAGCGAACCCGCCGCCAAGGACCTGCTAGCAACCATGCTCAGCCGCATATTGGCCTGGTGGCTGCCGCTGGCGGCCATGCTTCTGGCGATCCCGCTGGGCGATGGCCCCAAGACCGTCGTCTGGTGCCTGGCGCTGGCGTGGATGGGCGGCGCGTGCCTTGCCAATGCCCGGCGTTGCGGGCGGGTGCATTGCCGCTACACCGGCCCCTTCCTGCTGGCGATGATTCTGCCGGTGCTGGGCCATGGCACCGGCGTGCTGTGGCTTGGCGACCAGGGCTGGCTCTGGCTGGGCGCGGCCACGGGCCTCGGGGTGGCGGCGATCTGGTGGCTCAGCGAGCAAATGCTCGGAAAATATCGGTAGGGCCCGATAGTGCCGCAGGGATCAACGCGTCAGGCGTAGAGCCCCGCAACCCGCCCGCGCAAAGCGATGAGCGAAAGCACAATGTCCAGCGTCGGGGTCGGCGTGTCGGTCAGCCGGCCGAGCTCCTGCACCGAGGCTACCAGCGCGTCGATCTCCATCGGCCGGCCGGCGTTCAGGTCCTGCCACATCGAGGTGCGATGCGCGCCCACCGCCGCGCCGCCGTCGATGCGGCGGTCGACGTCGATCGGGAACTTCACGCCCAGCTTTTCGGCGATCTCCTGCGCCTCGAACATCATGGCGCGGGCCACCGCGCGGGTGCCGGGATCGGTGCAGAGCACGTCGAGCGTGGCATGGGTCAGCGCCGAGATCGGGTTGAACGACAGGTTGCCCCAGAGCTTGACCCAGATCTCGTCGCGGATGCGGGGGCGGACCGGCGCCTTGAGACTGGCCGCCGAGAGTGCCTTGGAAAGCGCCAGCGCGCGGTCGGATTTCGAGCCGTCGGGTTCACCCAGCGAAAAGCGATTGCCCTCGATGTGCTTGATCACGCCGGGCTCGATCACCTCGGCGGCGGGGTAGACCACGCAGCCTAGCACCCGGTCGGGACCGAAGCCGTTCCACTGCGCGTCGCCGGGATCGACCGAGGCCAGCCGTGTGCCCTCGAACGCGCCACCGTGCTTGTGGAAGTACCACCAGGGCACGCCGTTGACGCCGCTGACGATGGTGGTCTCGGATCCGATCAGCGGCTGCATCCGCTCGACCACTGGCGGCACCGAATGTGCCTTGAGCGTGACGATCACGTAATCCTGCACACCCAGGGCTGCCGGGTCGTCAGAGGCGGTGACCGGCACGGTGACCGGGTCATTGCCCTCCTCATGCAGTGTCAGACCGTTGGCTTGCATCGCCGCCAGATGCGGGCCACGCGCCACAAGGCTGACATCGGCCCCGGCCTGCGCCAGCTTGACCCCCATGTAGCCGCCGATGGCACCGGCGCCGAAGATGCAGATCTTCATGGTCAGGCCTCCGTCAGGCCCAGCTTCTCGGCCATGCCGATCCGCTGGATCTTGCCCGTCGCGCCCTTGGGGATCTCCTCAAGCAGGATCACCCGGCGGGGCACCTTGAAATCGGCCAGCCGTTCGGCGGCAAAGGCGCGGATGCCGGCTTCGTCAAGCGACGAGCCGTCCGACAACACTGCCGCCGCCGCGATCTCTTCGCCGAGCTTCGGATGCGGCACCGCGAAACAGACGACTTGCGCGATCTCGGGGTGCGACAGCAGCGCGGCGTCGACCTCGAGCGGGCTGATCTTCTCGCCGCCGCGGTTGATGATCTCCTTCAGCCGGCCGGTCAGCCGCAGGTAGCCCTCTGCATCGAAGGCGCCCTGATCGCCGGTACGGAACCAGCGTTTGCCATCGGCTTCGAAGAAGTTCTCGGCATTGGCCTTGGCGTTGCCCTCGTAGCCCGGGGTCACGTTGGGTCCGCTGATGACGATTTCGCCGGTGGCAGAAGCGTCGAGCAGCCGGTTCTCGCCCTCGTCGGCGATGGCGACCTCGGGGCCGGCGGCGATGCCTACCGATCCGGGCTTCTGCGCGCGGGGTGGCAGAGGGTTGCAGCACATCTGGTGGGCGGCCTCGGTCATGCCATAGGCCTCGATCACCGGCGCGTTGAAGGTTGCGACCAGCTCCTCCATCACCGGCGCCGGCAGCGAGGCGGAGGACGAGCGCAGGAAGCGCAGCGGCGCGCGGTCGATGATCTCGCGATTGCGGGCGGCGCGGGCGAGGATCGCCTGGTGCATGGTCGGCACGGCGGTAAACCACGTGGGGCGGACCTCGTCGAGCTGGGCGAAGAACTTTAGCGCGTTGAAGCCCGGCGCACAGCTGATACGGGCGCCGGCAGCCAGCGAGGCCGAGACGGCTGCGATCAGCCCGTGGATGTGAAAGAGCGGCATCACGTTCAGGCAGCAATCGGCGGGGGTCAGGGCCAGCGAAGCGCTGACGTTCTGCGCCGAGGCGGCGACGTTGGATTGCAGCAGCGGCACGATCTTTGGGCGCGAGGTCGTGCCCGAGGTGTGCAGGATCAGCGCGATGTCGTCACCGCCCGGGGCAGATGTGTCGCAATCACCCGCCGCGCCTTCGGTCGACAGGGAGAAGTGGCCGGCGGGGCCGCTGTCTGAAGGGGTCAGCCGCAGCACGCGAATGCCGAACCTTGCGGCGGCGGGCAGGGCAGGGCCGTCGTAATCGTCGGCCACCACCAGCGCCTTGGCCTTGAGGTCTTCGAGGTAGAACTCGTATTCCTCCTGCCGATAGGCCGGGTTCAGCGGTGCCGAGGTCGCGGCCCCGGCGATGGTGACAAAGGCGGTGGCCATCTCCGGCCCGTTGGGCAGCACGATGGCCACCCGGTCGCCGCGGCCGATGCCCTGGGCGTGCAGCGCGCCGGTCACCTCGGCGCTCAACTCACGCAAGCCGCCGTAGGTCAGCCAGTCGCGCCCGGGCGCGCCGATGGCGGGGGCAGAGGCGTCATGCGCCGCGATCAGGGTGGCGAGGGTGTGGCTCATGGCAGGCTCCGCTTGTAGGTGGACCGCCCCGAGGGCGGCCCTGTCTGGCAATGCGGCTGAGGTCAGACGACCGGGATCTTCAGGCTGCCGAGGCCGTCGATGGTCAGCTCCATCACATCGCCCTTTTCAACCGGGCCGACACCGGCGGGGGTGCCCGACAGGATCACATCGCCCGGCGCCAGTTCGAAGTATTCCGAGAGGTAGGAGATCATTTCCGGCACCTTCCAGATCATCTGGTTCAGGTCGCCTTCCTGCTTTGTCTCGCCGTTCACCGTCAGCTCCAGCCGCCCCTCAGAGGGGTGGCCCACCTGCTCCACCGGCAGGATCGGCCCGATGGGCGCCGAGCGTTCAAAGGCCTTGCCGACCTCCCAGGGGCGGCCCTTCTTCTTGGCGGCGCCCTGCAGGTCGCGCCGCGTCATGTCGAGCGACAGGGCGTAGCCGAAGACATGGTCCAGCGCCTGGTCGAGCGGGATGTTGGTGCCGCCCTGCTTGAGCACCACGGCCATCTCGGCCTCGTAATGCACATCGTCGGACTGGCTGGGGTAGGGAAACTCGCCGGAGGGGTCGAGGTTGTCGGGGTTTTTCTGAAAAAAGAACGGCGGATCGCGGTCGGGATCATCACCCATCTCGATCGAATGCGCGGCGTAGTTGCGCCCGATGCAATAGACCCGGCGGACCGGGACAAGCGCATCGCTACCGGCGACCGGCAGCGCCACGGGCTGCGGCGGTTCGAAGACATATTCGGGCATGGATCCTCCAGGGATTTCGATTCGTTACCAAAAGTCATAGGCTCAGATCAATTTCGGATCAATCCGAAGGCGTCGCAATAATATCGATTTTATTTCTTGCAATGTGACATTGATCGGCCATACTCGCTGTAATACCCCCTGATTGGTAGACCAATATCGGGGTAAAGACGTAAAATGGACCAACCAATGCACATCAGCCGCCAGGCCAGCGTGGACAGTCTGAAAGCCTTCATCGACGCCGGTGGATATGCTCCGGGCGACCGGCTTCCGGCAGAGCGCGACCTGATCGGCGCATTGGGCATGTCGCGCACCAGGCTGCGCAAGGCGCTCGATGCGCTGGAGCGCGAGGGGCTGATCTGGCGGCACGTGGGCAAGGGCACCTTTCTGGCCGTGCCGGAGGACAAGCCGATCGTTCCGGAGATGCCCGACATCGGCCACCACCTGACACCGGTCAAGGTGATGCGCGCGCGGCTGAGCATCGAACCGGCTATCGCCCGCGAGGCGGCGGTCAATGCCTCGGGCAAGGCGGTGTCGCAGATCCTGCGCGCCGTCGAGGCCTGTGAAGAGGCCGAGACCTGGGCGGAATACGAGGCGCATGACGATGCCTTTCACCACGCCGTCGCGGTGGCTTCGGACAACCTGCTGCTGGTCACGCTCTACGACCAGATGAACAAGGTTCAGCGCAACGTGGCCTGGCGCCGGGTGGTGCGCGACAACATCCGCCCGCCGCGCAGCCACACCAGTTTCGAGGAGCACAGGAACATCGCCGCCGCCGTCGAGGCGCGCGATCCGATGGCGGCGCATGATTCCATGCGCCGGCACATCGGGTCGGTGTCGGCGCGCCTGTTCGGGGAGATCTGAGAGCAGGCCGGGGGCCGGAAGACGGAAAATCCGCGCCAGCCCGCCGGCAGGACCCAGAAACAAAAACCAAGGGAGGACAAGATGAAACATTTCTTTCGCAAGACCACGGCGTTCATCGCCGGGGCGGTGATGGCCGGCAGCCTGATGCTGCCCGCCGTGGCCCAGGCCGAGACGATCAAGATCGCCTTGGCCGAAACGCCGTCGGACGAACTGGCGGCCTTTTTCGTGGCGCTCGACCGGGCCAAGGCCAACGGCCTGGACTATGAATGGACCGCCTTTTCCGACGAGGAACTGGCAATCCAGGCGGTGCTGAGCGGCCAGATGGACATCGGATTCGGCACGCCCTACGCGGCGATGCAGCGCTCGAAGGCGCCGATCCGCATCATCTTCCAGCTGTCGAAGCTCAAGTTCTTTCCGGTCACCACCAAGAAATACGAAAAGCTCGAGGATCTGGATGGCGAGCCGATCCTGCTGCACTCGCGCGGCGGCGGCACCGATTCCATCGCCAACGTGATCGAGGACCGGCTCGGCATCAAATTCGGCGCCCGTTCCTACGTGCCCGGCTCATCCAACCGCGTGGCGGCGCTGCTGGGCGGTCAGGCCGATGCCACGATCATCGACCTGTCGAACACCAACAAGTTGATGCGCGGCCCGGCGGCCGACCGCTTCAACGTGCTCGAGATGTTCGAGGTCGAGGCTTCTGACGAGGCGCTCTTTGCCAACCTCGACTGGATCAAGAACAACGAGGAGGACGTCGAAATCTTCGTCAACGCGCTGCTCAGCGTCTATCGCGACATGCACGAGGACCCGACGATCATCCGGCGCGAGACCAACCCCGACGGCCCGATCGGCCAGCTGCCGAAAGAGATCCTCGACGAGCTTGACGGCTTCTACAGCGATGCGGTCGAGGCCGGGCTCTATTCGAAAAACGGAGGCGGCAAGGTCGCGGCGATGGCGGATCTCGAGTGGTACTCGGCCGCAGGCCAGCTCGAAGGCGACCCGTCCGAGCTGAACATCGAGGACTTCTGGTACATGGCGCCGCTCGACAAGGCGATGCAGTAAGGCCCGCGGCGACCGGGCCGGGCACAACCGGCCCGGTCGCCCCTTCTCCTTCCATGACACGGGACCACACCCCATGGCGCACCGCTCACTCTTTCTGAAATTCCTGTCGGCCTTCATCATCTTCGGGGCCTGGGAAATCGCTGGCCGGATCCCTGTCAGCTATGCCTTCCCGACCTTTCTCGAATCCATGACGGCGCTGGGCGAGATGGCCCTGGATGGCCGGCTCTGGCACGCCTATGCCGAAACCCTGAGACCGCTGGTCGTCGGCGTCGCGATCTCGACCGTGCTGGGCATTGCGCTGGGGCTCTGGATCGGGCTCAGCAAGTTCTTCGACTGGCTGGTGTCGCCGATCTTCATCGTCATGCAGTCGGCCCCGCTGGCCGCTCTGATCCCGCTGCTGGTCATGGCCTACGGCATCGGGCTGACCTCCAAGGTCTTCGTGGTCTGCATCATGGCCATGCCGGTGATCGTGCTGAACACCGCGGGCGCCGTGCGCCACACGCCGGAATCGATGAAGGAGATGTGTAAATCCTTCCTCGGCTCACGCACCGACATGCTGATCAAGATCATCATTCCCGCCGCTTCGCCGCTGATCTTCTCGGGTCTGCGTCTCGGCGTCTCGGCCGGCTTCATCGGCGCGATCCTGGCCGAGCTCAAGATCACGCCCACCGGCGTCGGCGACATCATCACCTTCAGCCGGTCGATTGCCGATTATCCCAGCATGTATGCGGCGATCTTCTCGATCATCGTGCTGGCCGTCCTGTTCCTGAACTTCCTGGAGCGCACCGAAAAATCTCTCTTCAAAGGACACGACCGTGGATATGTCACTGACTAAGGAAGCCACTGCCAAGGCAGAACCCGCCCTGAGCGAGATCGCAGTCTCGGTTCGCAACATTTCGAAGAACTACGGTGCGGTGGAGGCGCTGAAGGATCTGTCGCTGGAGTTTCCCCGCGGCCAGCTGACCTCGCTGCTGGGGCCCTCGGGCTGCGGCAAGACCACGCTGCTCAAGATCATCGCCGGTCTGCTGGATCCCACCTCGGGCGAGGTCGAGGTCAACGGCAAGCCGGTCACCGGCCCCGGTCCCAACCGCGCCTTCGTCTTTCAGGACTTTGCGTTGCTGCCCTGGGCCTCGGTCATGCGCAACGTGGCCTTCGGGCTGGAGTTGCGCGGCGTCAACAAGTCCAAGCGCGAGGATATCGCCGCGCGCTACATCAAGGAGGTCGGGCTGGCGGGCTTCGAGAACAGCTATCCGCACGAGCTGTCCGGCGGCATGCGCCAGAGGGTGGGTCTGGCGCGCGCGCTTTCGGTCGATGCCAAGGTGCTGTTGATGGACGAGCCGTTCTCGGCCGTCGACGAACAGACCCGCCGCAAGTTCCAGGAGGACCTGCTGGGCCTCGTTCAGAACGAGAACAAGACCTTCATCTTCGTCACCCACTCGATCGAAGAGGCGGTCTATGTCTCCGACCAGATCGCCATCCTGCTGCCACGCCCCAGCCGCGTCTCCGAGATCATCCGACCCTCGGGCTTCCGCCACAAGGAGATCAACAAGATCCGCCGCGACCCGGAATACCTCGATATCGTCGACGATATCTGGGCCTCGCTGCGCAGCTACGTGGAGTGATGTCATGAAGATCTACGGCTACACCCTGCCGGGCATGTCCTCGCTGATCATCTGGGGCCTGTTGTGGGAACTGATCGGCCAGCTCGATGCGACCTTCTTCATTCCACCGCTCTCAGAGGTGCTGGCGACACTGTTCGAGATCATCGGCACGCCGGCCTTCCTCAAGGCGCTGGGCGAGACCGCCTATGCCTTTTCGCTGGGGGTGTTCTTTGCCGTTGCCATCGGCATCCCGGTGGGCATCCTGATGGGCCGCTCGCGGCTGCTGGACGAGCTGCTGCTGCCCTGGGTCAACGTCTTTCTCAGCGCGCCGCTGACGGCGCTGGTGCCGGTGCTCATGGTGCTCTTCGGCTTCGGCATGAAGTCGATCATCATCACCACGACGCTGTTTGCGATCTGGATCATCATCCTGAATTCGCGCGCCGGGGTGAAGCAGATCAACCGCTCGCTGGTCGAGATGGCCAAGTCCTTCGGTGCCTCGCCCACCGATGCCTTCTTCAAGATCTACTTCTGGGCGGCGCTACCGGAAATCCTCGGCGGCGTGCGGATCGGCGTGATCCGGGCGGTCAAGGGCGTGATCATCGGCCAGTTGCTGATCTCTATCGTGGGTTTCGGGGCGCTCTTCGAACTCTATTCCTCGAACTTCCTGATGGCGCATTTCTGGGCGGTGCTGATCGTGCTCTTTGCCCTGGCCTTCGTCATCTCCGAGGTGCTGGCCTATCTCGAACGGCGCGTCGCCTATTACGCGGCCAAGCGCTGAAACCCGGTCCCCCGGCGGCGTCAGCCTCCGGGGGATGCGGCAGAGCCGGCCAGAAGCCCCCCGTCGATCGTCAGTTCCGCGCCGGTCATGTAGGCGGCCTCGTCAGAGGCCAGCAGCACCGCCAGCGCCGCCACTTCCTCGGGCGTGCCGAAGCGGCGCATCGGGGTGTCGGCGACCATGGCGGCCTCGCGCGCGGCCCGGTCGGGGCCGGTGCCCAGCATCGGTTCCCACATCGGGGTCATGATCGCCGCCGGGTGGATCGAGTTGCAGCGAATGGCGAGGCCTTGCGCCGCGCAATAAAGCGCCACGGATTTGCTGTGGTTGCGGATCGCCGCCTTTGACGCCGCATAGGCCGCCGCCATCGGAATGCCCACCAGGCCCGAGCGCGACGAGATGTTGATGATGCTGCCAGCACCCTTGGTCCGCATGGCACGGATCGCATAGCGACAACCCAGAAAGGTGCCGTCGGTGTTCACCGCATGCACCGCCCGCCAGTCAGCGAGGCTGGCATTCTCCGGGTCATGCGCCGGCGGGGCGCCGTCGAAGGGGCCTTCGAAGCCGGTGATGCCGGCATTGTTCACCAGCACGTCGAGGGCAGGGACCTGGCCCTCCAGCGCCTGCCACTGTGCCTCTGACGAGACGTCGAGTGGCAGGAAGCGCGCGCCGATCTCGGCGGCCTTGGCCTGGCCTGTCGTTTCGTCGATGTCGGTGAGGATGACATCGGCTCCCTCGTTGCGAAAGGCGGTGGCGATGGCGGCACCGATGCCGCGGGCACCCCCGGTCACGAGGGCGGTCTTGTCTGAAAGTCTGGGCATGAGAGCTCCGTAAGGTCTGTGAACGACGGAATTCGGGCGTCATCTGCCCGAGGCGCAGGGCCGCCCAGCGGGGCGGCGGGCCGGAATTACCGGGGGCGCTGGTCCATCGTCGTTCACTCCTCTGCCGATGAGAGAAGGATAAAAACCGCGGATTAGCCCGTCAAGCATGGCTTTTGGCAGCGCAAAACCCCCGAAACCTGCCCTAACGGCACGTTCGGGCGCTAGGGCTTTGCGTTGTCGGGCGACTTGCTCTAATCGGGACGCCCGCAACCCGGGTCGGCCCTTGAAGAGGATGTTGCCATGCAAACCCCCTTTTACCTGATCGACAAGTCTCGCCTGCTGACGAACCTCGAAAAGATCGCATGGCTGCGCGATGCCTCGGGCGCCAGGTCGCTTCTGGCGCTGAAATGCTTTGCCACTTGGTCGGTTTTCGACCTCATGGCGCAATACATGGATGGCTCGACCTCCTCCTCACTCTACGAGGTGCGGCTGGGGCACGAGGAATTCGGCGGCGAGACCCATGCCTATTCGGTGGCCTATGCCGACGACGAGATCGACGAGGTGCTGTCACATTGCGACAAGATCATCTTCAACTCGATCGGTCAGCTCGACCGCTTTGACGCGCATTCGCAGGGCCGGGTACGGGGGCTGCGGGTCAACCCCGGCGTCTCGACCTCTGACTTCGACCTCGCCGATCCGGCACGCCCCTTCAGCCGGCTGGGCGAACATGACCCGGCGCAGATCGCGGCGGTGTCCCATCGGATCAGCGGGCTGATGTTCCACAACAACTGCGAGAACGACGATTTCGACCGGTTCTCGGAGATGCTGACCCTGATCGAAGAGCGCTTCGGCGAGACCCTGCACCGGATGGAGTGGGTCAGCCTCGGCGGCGGCATCCATTTCACCGGCGAGGGCTATCCGCTGGACCGTCTGGCCGAGCGGCTGCGGCAGTTCGCGGAACGCTTCGGCGTGCAGGTCTATCTCGAGCCGGGCGAGGCCGCGATTACCGGGGCGGCGACGCTGGAGGTGACGGTGCTCGACACGCTCTTCAACGGCAAGAACCTCGCCATCGTCGACAGCTCGATCGAGGCGCATATGCTCGACCTGCTGATCTACCGTGAAAGCGCCAAGGTCACGCCCGACACCGGCCCGCATGAATGGATGATCTGCGGCAAGTCCTGCCTGGCCGGCGATATCTTCGGCGAGTTCCGCTTCGAGGCGCCGCTGAAGCCCGGCGACCGGCTCTCGTTCCAGGATGCGGCGGGCTACACGATGGTCAAGAAGAACTGGTTCAACGGCGTCCGGATGCCCGGCATCGCGCTGCGAGAACTGGATGGCAGCATCACCAAGGTGCGCGATTTCGATTATGCGGATTTCCGGTCCGCGCTTTCCTGACACGGGAACCCTTCTGGCAAACACAAGAGGTCTGTTGAACACATGAAACGCAATGTTGTTATCATCGGTGCCGGCGGCGTCGCTCAGGTCGTGGCGCATAAATGCGCGCAGAACAACGACGTGCTGGGCGATCTGCACATCGCCAGCCGCACGCAGTCGAAATGCGACGCCATCGTCGCGAGCGTGCAGGACAAGCAGGCGATGAAACAGGACGGCGTGTTCCAGACCCATGCGCTTGACGCGATGGACAGCGACGCGGTCGAGGCGCTGCTGAAAGAGACCGGCGCCGAGATCGTCATCAACGTCGGTTCGCCCTTCGTCAACATGACCGTGCTCGAGGCCTGCATCCGCACCGGCGCCGCCTATATCGACACCGCGATCCACGAGGACCCGACCAAGATCTGCGAGACCCCGCCGTGGTATGCCAACTACGAATGGAAGCGCCGCGAGGATTGCGCCAAATCCGGCACCACCGCGATCCTCGGCGCCGGCTTCGATCCCGGCATGGTCAACGCCTTTGCCCGCTTTGCCATCGACGAGTTCATGGACGAGGTCAAATCCATCGACATCGTCGACATCAACGCCGGCAACCACGGCAAGTATTTCTCAACGAACTTCGACCCCGAGATCAATTTCCGCGAGTTCACCGGCACGGTCTACAGCTGGCAGGACGGCGCCTGGCAGAGCAACAAGATGTTCGAGGTCGGTCGCGAATGGGACCTGCCGGTGGTGGGCAAGCAAAAGGCCTATATGTCCGGCCATGACGAGGTGCATTCGCTGGCGGTCAACTATCCCCATGCCGACGTGCGCTTCTGGATGGGCTTTGGCGATCACTACATCAACGTCTTCACCGTGCTGCAGAACCTCGGGCTCTTGTCCGAGCAGCCGGTCATAACCGCCGAGGGGCTCGAGGTCGTGCCGCTCAAGGTGGTCAAGGCGGTGCTGCCCGATCCCTCGACGCTGGCGCCGAACTATACCGGCAAGACCTGCATCGGCGATCTGGTCAAGGGCACCAGGGACGGCGAAGAGGTCGAGGTCTTTGTCTACAACGTCTCGGATCACGAGGCGGCCTATGCCGAGGTCGGCAGCCAGGGCATTTCCTACACTGCTGGCGTGCCGCCGGTGGCGATGGCGATGCTGATCGCCGATGGCACCTATGATCTGGGCAAGATGGTCAATGTCGAGGAACTCGACCCCAAGCCGCTGTTCGCGCTGCTCGACCGGATTGGCCTGCCGACCCGGGTCAGGGATGCCGCCGGCGACCGGGAATGGCACGCCTGACAGGCCCCCGGGCCGGCGCCTTTTGACGGCCCGGCCCGACGCCCTCGCTTAACCCGCGAAGAGGCCCTTGTACTGCTCGCGCAGGATGTTCTTCTGCACCTTGCCCATGGTGTTGCGCGGCAGTTCCTCCACCACGATCAGCTTGCGCGGATGCTTGAACCGCGCCAGCGACTGGCCCACCGCCGCCATCATCGCCTCGGTGTCCGGGGTGGCGCCGGGCGCGGGCACGATCACCCCCAGCACTGTCTCGCCGAAATCCGGGTGCGGCACGCCGATCACCGCGCTTTCCAGCACGCCGGGCTGGTCATCCAGTACCAGCTCGATTTCCTTGGGATAGATGTTGTAGCCGCCGGAAATGATCAGGTCCTTGTTGCGCCCGACGATATGGACATAGCCATCCTCGTCGATCCGCCCCAGATCGCCGGTGATGAAAAACCCGTCCTCGCGCAGCTCGGCGGCGGTCTTTTCCGGCATCTGCCAGTAGCCCTTGAAGACATTCGGCCCGCGCACCTCGATCTGGCCGATCTCGCCGTCTGGCAGGGACTTGCCGCTCTCGGGATCGGTGATCTTGAGCTCGACGCCGGGCAGGGGGAAGCCCACGGTGCCGGCGCGGCGCTCGCCGTCATAGGGGTTCGAGGTGTTCATGTTGGTCTCGGTCATGCCGTAGCGCTCGAGGATGCGGTGGCCCGTGCGCTCCTCGAACTGCACATGGGTTTCGGCCAGCAGCGGCGCAGAGCCTGACACGAAGAGCCGCATATGCGCCGCCAGATCGCGGGTGAAGCGCGCGTCGCCCAGGAGCCGTGTGTAGAAGGTCGGCACGCCCATCATCGTCGTGGCCTCGGGCATCCGGGCGATGATCTGGTCGAGGTCGAACTTCGGCAGAAAGATCATGCTGGCCCCGGCCGAGAGCACGATATTGGTCGCCACGAAGAGCCCGTGGGTGTGAAAGATCGGCAGCGCATGCAGCAGCACGTCATCCGACGTGAAACGCCATTCCTTGACCAGCGTCGCGGCATTGGACAGCAGGTTGTTCTGGCTCAGCATCGCGCCCTTCGAGCGCCCGGTGGTGCCGGAGGTATAGAGAAAGGCCGCGAGGTCCTCGCCATCGCGATCCACCGTCTCGAAGGTTTCGGGTTGCGCTGCCGCCTTGTCGGTCAGGCTGCCGCTGCCATCGGCATTCAGCGTCTCGCTCCGCGCGCCCAGACCCGCCGCCATTTCACCCAGACTGTCGGCACTGGCGCCATCGCAGACGATCAGCGCGGCGCCGCTGTTTTCGATGAAGTACCGCAGCTCGTCGACGGTATAGGCGGTGTTCAAAGGCAGAAACACCAGCCCGGCCTGCGCGCAGGCGGCATACAGCATCAGCGCTTGCGGTGATTTCTCGACCTGCGCCGCAACCCGGTCGCCCGGTTTCAGCCCCAGCGCGGCGGCGACATTGGCGATCTGCGCGCTCGCCGCGAGGAACTCGGCATGAGAGAGCACGCCGCCCTCGGGCAGATGCAGGAACGGCGTGGGCTTGCCGGCATGCAGGCCGAACAGGCCGTCATAAAGAGGGTTTGCCATGGGATCAGCTTTCTTGGATCGGAGTGAGGTCGGCGGTCTCGGCCAACGCCTTGACAGGCTTCGAGGCCACCACGTCGCGCGAGGTGACAAAGACCTCGTGGTTCTGCTCGACCCGCGCGAGGTCGTAAAGGTAGTTCACCATCGTGCCGCCCGATTGCGCGCGGCCCTTGTCGGATGTGTCGGCCTCGGCATGGACCGCATGCACCACCGCGCCATTGCCGAGATGGAAGCGCGCCACCGGATCGAAGGGCAGCCCGCCAGAGGATTTGGCCTTGAGCAGGTAATGCGCCGCCAGCGCCCTGATCCGCTCGGGGTCCTCGGCACTGGCGCTCAGGCCCTCCTGCTCGAGCCAGCGGGTCAGCCCCGGGATCGGTGACAGGGTGACAAAGGTCTTGAGCCCCGGCAGTTCGGCGGCAAGGTCGGCGGCCACCTGCTTTATCAGGGAGTTGCCGAAGGAGATGCTGGCCAGCCCGTCCTGACAGTTGGAGATAGAGTAGAACACCGCGGTGTCGGCGGCCCGCGCCGGCAGCGCCGTTCGATCCTGGGCCAAGAGCGCCTGGACAGAGCCGGGGATGCCGGTGGTCAGTGCCACCTCGACAAAGATCAAGGGCTCGTCCGGCATCGCCGGGTGAAAGAAGGCGAAGCAGCGCCGGTCGGTGGGCTCCAGCCGGCGGCGCAGTTCCGACCAGCTGTCGATCGCATGCACCGCCTCGTGGGCGATGATCTTTTCAAGGATATGCGCCGGGCTTTCCCAGCTGATCGGCCGCAGCACGAGGAAGCCGCGATTGAACCACGAGGCGAAGAGATGGCGGAAATCGAGGTCGAGCGCCGCCAGTTCCGGCTCGGTGCCGCCCAGCCTCAGCAGGTCGGCGCGCATCTTCACGAGCTCGCCGGTTGCGCCCTGCACCCGGTTCAGCCGGCGGATCAACTCTTGCCGGCGCGGCTCGGCGGCCTCGGCAAAGGCGCGGTAGCTGGCCTTCGAGGGCGCGCGCTCGTAGTCTTCGAGCCGGGTGCGCACTTCTTCGGGGTCGATGTTCATCTCGGTGGCGAGGTAGCGGAAGAAGTTGAGCTTCTGCGCATCGGGCAGGGGGCCAAAGCGCGACAGAATCTCCCGCGCCAGGGCGAGCCCCGAGGTCTCGCTGGCCGAGCCCACCAGATCGCTGGCCAGCGCAGTCAGGGGGCGGCCGTCCTGGTGCGGGCCATGCGCCTCGCGGCGGTAGCGCCGTTCGAAGACGGTGGACAGAAGGTCAGCCAAGAGGGTCATTCCGCATCTCCGGGGTTTGGCGCGTAGCAGCCGGGATTCCCTGCGCCGAGCTGGCAGGGGCTGGGCAGAGCCAAACACGTGATGTTTTTCCAGTCAAGCATCTTGTATACAAGAATTGTAATCTTGCGTTCAAAAAAACGGCGGACTAGGCTTGCCTCCATGGAGCAACGCCGGGCAGACAGCATCGCCGACGCGCTGGAAGAGCGGATCTTCGACGGCACCTATTCCGATGGGGACCGGCTGGACGAGGTGCGCCTGGCAGAGCAGTTCGGCGTCTCGCGCACGCCTTTTCGCGAGGCGCTGCAGCGGCTTGCACGCTCGGGGCTGGTCGAGCTGGTGCCGCGCCGTGGGGCTTTTGTGCGGCAGCCGGGACCGGTCGAGCTGCTCGAGATGTTCGAGGCCATGGCCGAGATCGAGGCGGTCTGCGGCCGTCTGGCGGCGCTGCGCATTTCCGACGCGGCGCTGGCGGCGCTGCAAGAGGCAAACGACACCTGCCAGCAGGCCATCGCCCGTCAGGACCCCGACAGCTATTACACCGAGAACGAGCGCTTCCACGCGATCATCTACCGCGAATCCGGCAATGGCTATCTCGCCGCACAGGCACAGGAACTGCACCGCCGATTGAAGCCCTTTCGCCGCCAGCAGCTACGCCTGCGCGGCCGCATGGCGCAATCCATGGCGGAACACCGCGCCATCCTCGACGCGCTGGACGCCGGTGACCCACAGGCGGCGGCAGAGGCGCTGCGCGGCCATGTGGCAATCCAGGGCGAGAAGTTCCACAGCCTGATGGCCGGGCTGAAAAGCGCGGCGCTGTGAGGGGGCCGCTGCGCCATTTCATTGGGCAGGCACCGGTCGGACGCAGGATTATCAAACGACATTTGAAGGCCTTGCCACCCGTTTTGCTCCGGCTCGCGTTGCGACAACCAGCTAATTGCGCTAGGTCAAAACGATAAATCAGGGAGAGGGCCGGAGAGGACATGTATCGCGTCTGGAATTTTCTGACCAACTATTCGCTGCTGTTGATCTTTGGCGCCTTGATCGCGCTGGTCTGGGCAAATCTGGACCTGATCGCCCCGGTGGCGGGCGATCCGCACTACTGGGCCGACGCCTATCACAACTTCGTCGAATTCGTGATCTGGGATCACGCGCCGATCGGCCATTACCACGCCGCCCATATCGCCGCGACAGACCCGACCTTTGCCGAGATGGTGGCCGCCGGTGCCGAGGTTCATACCGAGGCTGACGGCACGCAATTTGTCTATGGCGAGGGCCACCGCACGCTGACGCTGCACTACTTGGTCAACGATCTGCTGATGGCCTTCTTCTTTGCCATCGCCGCCAAGGAAGTCTGGGAAGCCGTGGCGCTCGAAAACGGCTCGCTGCGCGGCAAGAAGGCAGCGACGCCGCTCTTTGCCACTGCCGGCGGCATGTTCGGGCCGATTGCGGTCTATCTGGGCCTCGCGGCGGTCATGGGGTCCGAGACCTACAGCGCCGTGGCCAATGGCTGGGCCATCCCGACAGCCACCGACATCGCCTTTTCCTACCTGATCGGCCGACTGGTCTTTGGCGCCGGCCACCCGGCGGTGCGCTTCCTGCTGCTGCTGGCCATCGCCGATGACGCGGCGGGGCTGATCATCCTCGCGGTCTTCTATCCTTCGGGCGAGCTGGCGCCGGTCTGGCTGCTGCTGTCGCTGGGGGCTGCCGTCGCTGTCTTCCTGCTGGCCAACTGGCTGCCGCGCAAGCTGGATCGGGGCAACCAGGACCGGCCGAACTCGACCTGGGTGCGCAAGTACCTGTCGTTCTGGCCCTATCTGCTGGCCGCCGCCGCCAGCTGGTACGGCTTCATGATGTCGGGCCTGCACCCGGCGCTGGGGCTGCTGCCGATCGTGCCGACGATCCCGCACGCCGACCGCGCTTTCGGCATCTTCTCCGAGGCCGAGCAATATCTGACCGACCTGCTGAACATGATCGAACATGCGCTCAAGCACCCGGTCGAGATCGTGCTGTTCTTCTTCGGCCTGTTCAACGCCGGGGTCGAATTCTCGTCGATCGGGCCGGCGACATGGCTGGTTCTGGCGGGGCTGCTGATCGGCAAGCCGGTGGGCATCCTGCTGTTCGGCTGGGTCGCGGCCAAGCCGCTCAAGCTGGGGATACCGCAGGGTATGCGGATCATCGACCTCGTGGTGATCGGCTTTGTCGCGGCGATCGGCTTTACCGTGTCGCTCTTTGTCGCCTCGGTGGCCTTCCAGGCCGGGGCGGTGCAGGACGCCGCCAAGATGGGCGCGCTGTTCAGCTTTGCCGCCGCGCTGGTGGCGATCCTTGCGGGCAAGCTCTTCCGTGTGGAGAAGCAGAACTTCTGACGCCCACAGGGCAACGGACAGATCAGAAACCGGCGCGGGGGCCTCCCGCGCCGGTTTTTTCATGCGCGAGGGCGCCAAGCGGCACAGTCTGTGGGCGCACAGGTGTTCCGAGAGCGCAGAGGTCGGGCCAGTTCCGCGCAGGGTGTGGCGGGCGTGAGTGGCTCAACCGGGAGTGCGAAAAATGGACCGAAGGAGGCGAAAAGCGGGACGGATCCGCGTCCGGGATTGAAACAATCGACCCCGTTGAGCCATAATATAACCAAATTCGGGGTCTAACAATTAATCAATCAATCTCGACTAATTCGAGGTGTAGAGAGCCCCCGGGAGCCAGATCAGATGCTGGAATTCGACAACGTGAGCAAGTCCTTCTGGACTGGGACCCAGCGCAAGGTGATCCTTGACCGCGCGTCCTTTCGCGTTGACCTGGGAGAGTCACTGGGCATCCTCGCCCCCAACGGCACCGGCAAGACCACGTTGATCAAGATGATGGCCGGTCTGGAGAAACCCGACGAGGGCGAAATTCGCCGCGGTTGCCGGATCTCCTTTCCGCTGGGCTTCATGGGCGGCGTGGTGTCGAAGCATTCGGCGCATGAAAATGCCCGTTACATCGCCCGTCTCTATGGGCTCGACCCGGATTACGTGGAAGCCTATTGTCGTTGGCTCTGCGGGCTGGGAGAATACTTCGATCAGCCGCTGGGCACCTATTCCAGCGGCATGAAGGCGCGGTTCACCTTTTCGTTGATGCTGGCGCTCGACTTCGACATCTACCTGATCGACGAGGGCATGCCCAACTCGACCGACGTGGAATTCAACAAGAAGGCCGCAGCGATCCTGGCAGAGCGCCTGCGGACCACGACCATTGTCATTGTCTCGCACCAACCCGCGGTGCTGGAAAAATTCGCCCGCAAGGCCGGTGTTTTATTGAATGGCCAGTTGCATATGTTTGAAACCTTGGAGGAAGCGAAGCAACTCTATGACTACCAAACCCAAGGCTAAGAAATTTCGCGTCCGGCGCGCCCGTCCGGGCGCAGCCCAGGATATCGTCGGGCTGGAAGGTCCGGCCACCGAGGCCCCGACGCCGCCCCCGGCGGGCGGTGCCACCCCCGAGACCGAGAACCTGATCGGCCACATCCGCGCGCTCCGGCAGGAGCAGCCGGTGGCCACGCCCGACGAAGACGCCCCCGAGCCCGAAGCGCAGGCCGAGGCGGAACCGCAGGCCGCGGTCGCCGGCAGCCGCCAGCGCCAGACCGGCGCGACGATTGCCCGGATCACCACTGGCACCCGTTCCACCGCCGAGACAACGCCGCCCGCCCGCGAGGGCGAGGTCTCCTCTGCCGCGCAGGTCGCCGGCGAGACCGACATGGAGGCGATCCGCAAGGAAGGCCTCACCGGGCGTCAGCTGCGCATGGCGCGGCGGATGTCGCAGAAACACGGCTTGGCCGTGACCAGCGATTTCGATGCGGTGCGCCAGTTGCGCCAACGCGGTATCGACCCGTTCCAGCGCTCGAACATGCTGGAACTGGTGGTGCCCGCCAAGGACGAGGCCGAGACCCCCGCCAAGGACAAGGTGCAGCTGCCACAGACGGTGCCCGCGCCGGGCAAGACCCTGCCCTCGACCGAGACCTCCAGCCCGATGGATCGCCGCATCCGCGAGATCGGCGACATCCAGAAGGACATCGCCAAGCGCCGTCGCCGCAAGTCGATGCTGCTGCTCACCCGGCTGGCGTTCTTCGTCGGCCTGCCGACGCTGATCTGCGGCTGGTATTTCTACAACGTGGCGACGCCGATGTATGCCACCAAGTCCGAGTTCCTGATCATCGCAAATGATGGCGCCGGCGCCGGCGGCATGGGCGGGCTGCTGTCCGGCACACAGTTTGCCACCAACCAGGACGCGATCGCCGTGCAGAGCTACCTGATGTCGAAGGACGCGATGCTGCGGCTCGACCAGGACGTCGGCTTCCGCAGCCATTTCTCGCAGGACTGGATCGACCCGATCCAGCGGCTCGACGACACCGCCTCGAACGAGGCGTCCTACAAGCTTTACAAGAAGAACATCGAGATCGGCTATGACCCGACCGAAGGCGTGATCCGCATGGAGATCGTCGCCGCCGACCCGGCAGTCAGCGCGCAATACACCAAGGCGCTGATCGAATATGCCGAGGAACGGGTCGACAGCCTGTCGCAGCGCAAGCGCGAGGACCAGCTCGAAGGCGCCACCGCGGCGCTGGAAGAGGCCGAGGCCGCGCGCCGCGATGCGCAGCTGCGGCTGGTGGAACTGCAGCAGGTCTCGCAAGTGCTTGACCCCGAGGGGCGGATCGCCTCGCTCCGGCAGCAGATCGGCAATGTCGAGGTGCAGATCCAGGAGCGCGAGCTGCAACTGCAGGCGCTGCTCGACAACCCGCGGCCCAATGCGGCCAAGGTCGAGGGCGCGCGCGGCGACATCCGCCGGCTCAACGACCTGCTGGCGCGGTTGCAGGCCGACATGACCCAGGCCTCGGAAGGCGAGAATTCGCTGGCGCAGCTGTCGTCGGAGATCCAGATGGCCCAGGCCGATCTGGCGACCCGGGACCTGATGCTGCAGGAGGCTCTGACCTCGCTCAGCCAGACCCGCCGCGAGGCCAATGCCCAGGTCCGCTATCTGCAGACCGCGGTGGAGCCGGTGCCCTCGCAGGACCCGAGCTATCCGCGCAGTTTCGAGAACACCATTCTGGCCTTCCTGATCTTTGGCGGGATCTATCTGCTGATTTCTCTGACGGCCTCTATCCTGCGGGAGCAGGTGTCGAACTGAGGCTTTTGCCCGCGTGCCGGGCTTGTATCTGGCGTGGCGTACCGGGGGGCCAGCCCCCCGGACCCCCCGAGGGTATTTTCAAACAGAAGAAGCAGGGGGGGCGGGGCTTTTTGCCGGGCCCTTGTGCGTCAATAGCCGGCCTGGCGGTCGACCAAGTGCAGGAAAGGCTGGCCGGCCTCGCCGCGCAGGATGTTTTCGGCGATGACCTCGGCGCCCTGGGGGGCACGGGTTTCCGAGGCGACATGCGGGGTGACGGTGACGCCGGGGTGGGTCCAGAACGGGTGATCGGTCGGGAGCGGTTCGACGCGAAAGACATCGAGGGTGGCATGGGCCACTTGGCCACTGTCGAGGGCGGCAAGGAGGGCGCTGTCGTCGATCAGGGCACCGCGGCCGGGGTTGATGACGAAGGCGCCAGGAGCCGGCAGGGCCAGGGTCTCGGCGTTCAGGATATTTTCGGTGGCAGGGGTGTCCGGCAGGAGGAGCACCAGGATCTCGGCGCCTTTCAGGGCCTTTGTGAGGCCTTCGACACCATGCTGGGTGCGCAAGCCAGTGATCTTTTTAGGGCGGCGGCTCCAGCCGGTCACGTCGAAACCGAGGCCGGCAAGCTTCTCTGCCACCGCAGACCCTAGGGCGCCAAGGCCCAGTACGGTCACCCGGCGCTCGGAGGCCAGGGGCGGGGCAACGGGGTGCCAGCGGTGCTCGGGGTTGGCGATATGGGCATCCATGCCGAGATGGTGGCGCAGCGCGTGGCCCAGAACCCATTCCACCATACCCTCGGTCAATCCGCCGCCCACCATCCGTGCCAGCGGCTGGGTCAGGGTCTTGTTGCCGACGATGGCCTCGACCCCGGCCCAGATGTTCAGCACCGCCTTGCAGCGGCCGTAGGGCGTGAAGTCGCGCAGGGGGCTGTCAGGGGCGTAGACGATGTAGTCCACCTTCTCCGACGGCATCTCCTGCGCGAGCTCATAGGCCAGCCCGGCGCGATCCAACGCGGCGCGCAAGGGGGGCGCCCAGTCGTCCCAGCGGGCGGCTCCGGCGGCGAACAGGATGTTTGTCGTCATATTGCCCCGCGTGGCCTGTGAACATGCGCCGATTGCACCAGCCCGAAGCCGATCATCAGGATCAGCATCGCCGAGCCGCCGTAGCTGACCAGCGGCAGCGGCACGCCCACCACCGGCGCCAGCCCCATGACCATCGACATGTTCACCGCGAAGAACAGGAAGAAGGTGGTGGCGATCCCCAAGGTCAGCAGCGCCGCGAACCGGTCGCGGTTCTGCAGTGCCGAGGCGATGCAGAAGGCGATGATCAGCGCATAGAGGCTGAGCAGCGAGAAGGCCCCGACGAAGCCGAACTCCTCGGCCAGGGTGGTGAAGATGAAGTCGGTGTGTTTCTCCGGCAGGAAGTTCAGCCGCGACTGCGTGCCCTGCATGAAGCCGCGCCCGGTCCAGCCGCCGGAGCCGAGCGCGATCTTGGACTGGGTGATGTGATAGCCGGCGCCCAGCGGATCGGAGGAGGGGTCGAGGAAGGTGTCGATCCGGCGGAACTGGTAGTCCTTGAGCAACTGCCAATCGGTGCCACGGCTCTTGAACACCGCGGTCACCAGACCGCCGGCGGCGGCGATCACCGCGGCGAAATAGGCCCAGTGGACGCCGGCCATGAACATCACCAGCCCGCCGCCGGTCATCAGCAGAATGGCGGTGCCGAGGTCGGGCTGGCGCAGCACCAGAAACGTCGGCAGCAGCACCAGCATCACCGGCAAAAGCACCCAGAACGGCCGGGAGGTCTTCTTGATCGGGAGCCAGTCGTAATAGGCCGCCAGCAGCATCACCAGGGTGATCTTCATCAGCTCTGACGGTTGCAGCCGCATGAATCCGATGTCGATCCAGCGCTGCGCGCCCATACCGGTGACGCCGACGAATTCCACCGCCAGCAGCAGCACCACCGAGATGCAGTAGCCCACCACCGCCATGTTGCGCCAGAACCAGATCGGTACCAACGCGACCACCAGCATCAGCACGAAGCCCAGCGCAAAGCGCTTCATCTGCGGCTCGGCCCAGGGATTGAACGAGCCGCCGGCCACCGAATAGAGCATCAGAAAGCCGATCGAAGCGACCGAGACCAGCAGGATCGCCAGCGGCCAGTTCAGGTAGAGCACCTTGCGCGGCCCCGAGGGCACGTGTTTGACGTTGTACTCGAGATAGGACATCAGGCCTCTTCCTGACCCGGTGCGCCGCGCGCCCGACGCTCGCGCGCCAGCCGTTCCTGCTGCGCCTGGATGCGACTGCGGTCGGCGCTGGGATAGGCCTCGAGCGGCGGATCGTCGCCGTAGAGCGCCTGCAGGGTCACGTCGCGGGCAATCGGCGCCGCCGCTGTCGAGCCGCCGCCGCCGTGTTCCACCACAGTCGCAACCGCAATACGCGGATTGTCGTAGGGCGCGAAATTGACAAACAGCGCGTGGTCGCGGCGGTTCCACGGCAGGTCGGCGTTGTTGACGACGCCGGCGCGGCGCTCGGCGGCGGTGATGTTGCGGACCTGGCTGGTGCCGGTCTTGCCGGCCATGCGCATTTCGTCGGCGGCAATGCGGGTACGATAGGCGGTGCCGCGGCGGTTGTTCGAGACCTCGTGCATCGCCTTGCGGATCTGGCGCAGGTGGTTCTCGTTGAGCCCCAGGCTCTCGCCCCCGCGCGAGGGTTGTTCCACGCCGTCGATCCGCTTGATCAGCCGCGGCGAGAGGCTGCGGCCGGTGGCCAGCCGCGCCGTCATCACCGCCAACTGCAGCGGTGAGGCCAGGACAAAGCCCTGGCCGATCGAGGCGTTGACGGTGTCGCCCACCACCCAGTCTGACCCGCGGTTGACGAATTTCCAGTTCTTGTCCGGCACCAGCCCGTCGGTGACGGCCGACATCGGTACGTCATGCGCCTCGCCCATGCCGAGCCTGCGGGCCATGGCGGCGATGTTCTCGATGCCGACCTTGATGGCGAGATCGTAGTAATAGACGTCGCAGCTCTCGCGCAGGCTCTTTTCCAGGTTCATGTGGCCGTGGCCGGCGCGTTTCCAGCAGTGGAAGCGGCGGCCCGAAACCTCGAGGTGACCGGGGCACCAGACGGTTTCGGTGGGCGTGATCAGCCCGGCCTCCATCGCCGCCAGCGCGGTGACCATCTTGAAGGTCGAGCCCGGCGGATAGGCATCCTGGACGATCTTGGAGGCCAGCGGCCGGTGATCGTTCTCGCGCAGCACGCTGTAGTCGGCCACCGAAATGCCGCGCACGAACTTGTTGGGATCGTAGGAGGGCGAGGAACAGGCGGCCAGCACGTCGCCATGCTCGAGATCGAGCACCACGACGCTGGCGCTTTCCTGGCCCAGCCGGGCGGCGGTGTAGTTCTGCAGCGCGCTGTCGATGGTCAGCTGCACGGTGGCACCGCTGGTACCCTCGCGGCGGTCAAGCTCGCGCATGACGCGGCCGACGGCATTCACCTCGACCCGCTTGGCACCGGCCTGGCCGCGCAGCACCTCTTCGAGCTTGGTCTCGACGCCGACCTTGCCGATCTGGAACCGGGGAATGCGCAACAGCGGCGGCGGGTCCTCGTAGCGCGACAGGTCACGCTCTGACACCGGGCCGACGTAGCCCACAACATGCGCCAGGTCCTGGCGCAGCGGGTAGTGGCGCGACAGCCCGACCTCCGGCGTGACGCCGGGCAGGGCAGGGCCGTTGACGGCGACACGAGAGATATCCTCCCAGCTGACCCGGTCAGCGACGGTGACGGGGAGGAAGGGGGCCGAGCGCTTCATCTCGGCGCGGGCGCGCTCGACCTCTTCGGGGTCGAGCTTGACCAGCTGGCCCAGGCTTTCGAGCACCGCGTCGACGTCGCCGGCATCCTCGCGCACCATGGTGATGCGATAGGCCGGTGCATTGGCTGCCACGGCGATGCCGTTGCGGTCGAAGATCTCGCCCCGGGCCGGCGGGATCAGCCGGATGTTGATGCGGTTTTCCTCGGCGAGAAAGCGGAACTGATCGGCCTGTTCGACCTGCATGTGCCGCATCCGCCAGCCCAGAAGCCCGACAAAGCCGGCCTGAAGCCCGCCGACGACAAGACCGCGTCGACTGACCTTGCGGGCGCTTTCGATGGTGTCCTTGGGCGGGCGTCTCATGTCATCCTCCCGGCGGCAAGTTCGGCATTGGTGCGGGCGCGCACGCCGAGCAGCCACTCGGAGGCCAGCGCCACAACCGGATAGATGGCCACGGTAAAGAGCACCTGCAAGAGCGACATCCCCAGAAGCGGCCGCGGCAGCATGAAGACGGTCAGCGCCACCCGGTAGGCCAGCGCCACCGCCAGGATGGTCAGAGCCACGAGGATCAGCTCGGCGGCGAAGCCGGCGTCGCGCAGGCCGGGCCCACGCTTGCGCATCGCCTCGCAGGCCATGACGACGATCGCCGCCATCAGCCCCGGCGGGCGCTGAAAGAAGAAGTCGGTGAGCAGGATCGCCCCGCCAACGAACACCACCGGCACGTAGTCCGGCCGCCGCAGTGACCAGGCAAGGCAGAGCGCCAGCAGCACGTCGGGCGCCGGCCAGCGCACCGGCCCGGTTTCCAGCGGCAGCAGGCGGAAGAAGATGGTCAGCAGCGCCAGCCCGAGGAAGGTCAGGCGCATCAGCCAGAGCCGCGAGGCGAGATTCTCAGCCATCGGCGGCCTCCGCGGGTTCGGCCGGGAGATCGTCGGCCCCTTCCTCGACGGCACCCGGGGGCACCACGAGCGCGCCGGCGCTGCCGACCTCGGGGGTGCCGTGATCGCGCAGCACGCGCAGGAATTCGAGCCGTTCGATATCGGCCGAGAGCCGCACCCTGAGCCGCCCGCCCGGGTCCTTGGCCACTTGTCCGATCACCAGACCCGGCGGCAGCACGCCGGCATCACCCGAGGTGATCACCCGGTCGCCGGGGCGCACCTGGTCGGCATCTTCGAGAAAGTCGATCGGCGGCGCCATGGAATTGTCGCCCACCACCAGCGCCCGCTGCCCCGAGGGCTGGATCAGCGCCGGAACCTTGGAGGACGTGTCGGTCAGCATGATCACCCGGCTGGTGCGTTCGCCCACGCCGGAGATGCGGCCCACCAGCCCCAGACCGTCCATCGCCGCCCAGCCGTCCTGGATGCCGTCACGCTTGCCGACGTTCAGAAGCAGCGATTGCCGGAAGGGCGAGCCGCTGTCGGCCAGCACCACGCCGGTGACATAAGTCAGCTGCGGGTCGAGACGCACGTTGTTGAGGTCGAGCAGGCGGGCGTTCTCCTGCTCGAGCTGTAGCGCCGCTTCCTTCCAGCTCTTCATCTGCTGCAGCTCGCGGCGCAGCTCCTGGTTCTGTTCGTAAAGCGAGTGATAGGACTGGAAATCGCGGATCAGGTTGACCGAAGCGGTAACCGGCGCCATCGCCCAGGAAAACCCCGGCATCACCCGATCGATCACCTGGGCGCGAAAGCGTTCGACCCGCGGACTGTCGATCCGCCAGAGGATGAAAAGACCGATCAGGCAGAGCAGCACGACAAAGGTCACGAGCCGCCGGAGCGGGCCAACATAATCCTCTTGCTGCGCGCGATCTCGGGCCAACGCGGGGTCTCCGGTCTTCTTGTTTGTCCGTCATACCACGGGCGGCCCGGCGCAATCCAGCCGGCGCGCGTTCACGAAACGGCAAGCCTTTGCGCCCTGCGGGGCCGGGCCTGCGCCCGGCGCGCCGCTCAGCTGTCGTAGTCGATGGCGTGACGCAGCTGCTTTTCGTATTCCAGCGCCTTGCCGGTACCCAGGGCCACGCAGTTCAGGCTCTCGTCGGCGATCGAGACCGCCAGGCCGGTCTGCTCGCGCAGCGCCAGGTCGAGATCGCCCAGAAGCGCGCCGCCACCGGTCAGCATCACGCCACGGTCGACGATGTCGGCGGCGAGGTCCGGCGGCGTGGTCTCCAGCGCGGTCATCACAGCTTCGCAGATCGCCTGCACCGGTTCCGACAGCGCCTCGGCGACCTGCGCCTGGGTGACTTCGGTCTCCTTCGGGACGCCGTTCAACAGATCGCGTCCGCGCACCTGCATGCTGGCGCCGCGGCCGTCGTCGGGCATGCGAGCTGTGCCGATCGAGGTCTTGATACGCTCGGCTGTCGACTCACCGACGAGGATGTTCTGCTGGCGACGCAGGTAGTTGACGATGGCCTCGTCCATCCGGTCGCCACCGACGCGGACCGAGCGGGCATAGACGATGTCGCCCAGCGACAGCACGGCCACTTCGGTGGTGCCGCCACCGATATCGACCACCATGTTGCCGGTGGGATCGGTGATCGGCATGCCGGCGCCGATGGCGGCGGCGATGGGTTCGGCGATCAGCCCGGCCTTGCGCGCCCCGGCCGACAGCACCGACTGGCGAATGGCGCGTTTTTCCACCGGGGTGGCGCCATGCGGCACACAGACGATGATCTTGGGCTTGGAGAAGGTCGAGCGCTTGTGCACCTTGCGGATGAAGTGCTTGATCATCTCTTCGGCCGTATCGAAGTCGGCAATCACCCCTTCGCGCATCGGGCGGATCGCCTCGATGCTGCCGGGGGTCCGGCCCAGCATCAACTTGGCGTCTTCGCCGACGGCGAGCACCTTCTTGACACCGTCCTTGACATGGTAAGCCACCACGGAGGGCTCGGCCAGAACGACACCCTTGCCCTTGACGTAGACCAGCGTGTTGGCCGTGCCGAGGTCAATGGCCATGTCGGCCGAAAACATACCGGTCAAATCTGACAGTGAGAACATTTCGAGGTGCGCCTTTGCCTTGGTGCAGACGATCGCGGGTGTCAAAAAAGCATTTGGCCGCGACTCTGCACCAGATCACGGCCAAATCGCTTATACGCAGGCGCTCTCATGGGCGAAAGGGCAAGCTGTCTCCGATCAGCGCCTTTCTGCCAGAGCGCCGGATTTCGGCGCGATTTCGGGCAGTGGCGGCGTAGAGTAGTTTTGAGGAGTATGTTCGGTATGGAGCATTCTTGTCGAATTTTGTGGCGTGAATCAGTGTGAATTGTTGACTATGGCCAAGTTGGGTCGCTTGCTGCTGCGCTTTTCGGCCTGTGGATAAATATCTGGAAAGGCTGCGCCCGAGGCTCTCCTCGCCCCGGATGTCGCCATTTCCGAACTGCGGCACCGCGTCGCGTCACGGGGCGCATGGCAGGGGGCTCACCCGGTATCAAGGCCCTCCGAGCGGCTCGAAATGGCGTATTTTGGAAAGTCTGGAGTAGTCTCGACCAAGGCCAGCTCACGCGCTTCCGGCCATAGATGTCCCTGAACCACCCCACGCGATCCATCCACAAAAGCCCTCTGTTTCGCCAAACCCCGCCGCGAATGTCGCTTTCCTTCCTTCACTGGTCGGGCTGGTTTTGCAGCGCCGGCGCGCGGGGCGCTATCCACGGGTCAAAGCCCTCTGGAGTGAGCCCGTCATGAAGACCCATGTAAAAGCGCTTGTCGTCGGTGGGGGTGCCGTTGGCACCTCGATCGCCTATCACCTGGCCCGTGCGGGCTGGTCCGATGTCATGCTGCTCGAGCGTGACGAGCTGACCTCGGGCTCGACCTGGCATGCGGCGGGGCTCTTGCCGCTATTCAACATGGGCTATGCCACCAGCCACATCCACGACTATTCGGTCAGGTTCTACAAGACGCTGGAGGAAGAGACCGGGCTCAACGCCGGCTTCTACGTGGTGGGCAACCTGCGCATGGCGCAGAGCCGTGAGCGGATGGATGAATTCGAGCTCTATGCCTCGACCGCCGAGACCGTGGGCATCCCCTATGAATGGATGAGCCCCGAGCAGATCAAGGAACGCTGGCCGCTGGTGCGCACCGAGGACCTGCAGGGCGCGCTCTATCATCCGACCGACGGCTACATCAATCCGGCCGACGTCACGCAAGCCATGGCCAAGGGCGCGCGGCAGCGGGGCGTCACCATCGAGCGGCGCTGGCAGGTGGACGGTTACGCATGGACCGGCTCGGAATGGCAGGTCTCGGTGACGAAGATGGTTGAGAAGGGCGGCAACCTCGTGCCGTCGGAAGAGTCCGCCGTCATCACCGCCGAACATGTGGTCACCGCCACCGGCAACCACGCGCAGCGCACCGCGCGGCTGTTGGGGCTGAAGATCCCGGCGATCCCGGTCGAGCACCAGTACATCGTCACCGAGCCCGACCCGGCGCTGGCCGAGTGGCGCGCCTCGAACCCCGAGCACCCGGTGCTGCGCGATGCCGATGCCAAGTGGTACGTCCGCGAAGAGCGCAAGGGCTGGATTCTCGGTCCCTACGAGCGCAACGCCCCGGCGCGCTTCCTCTATGACGTGCCCGAGAGCTTCCGCGCCGATCTGTTCCCGCTCGATCTCGACCGGATCGAAGAGGAATACATGTCGATGATCCACCGCATCCCCTCGTCAGAGACGGTGGGGCTGAAGGACGATTTCAACGGCCCGATCTGTTACACGCCCGACGGCAACCCGCTGGTGGGCCCGGCGCCGGGCCTGCGCAACATGTGGCTGGCCGAGGGCTTCAGTTTCGGCATCACGGCGGCCGGCGGCACCGGGTATTACCTGGCGCAGATGATGGTCGAGGGCGAGGCCGAGATCGACATGGCGAGCCTCGACCCCAAGCGTTACGGCCGCTGGATGACCACCGAATACGCCGCGCGCAAGAACGAGGAGTGCTACGAGCACGTCTACATCCTGCACCACCCGGACGAAGAGCGCGAAGCCTGCCGCCCGCTGCGCACCGCGCCCTGCTATGACCGGATGAAGGCCCGCGGCGCGCAGTTCGGCTGCGTCAACGGTTTCGAGCGGCCGAACTACTTCGGCCCGCTGGATGCGCCCGAGAGTTTCGACCATGACGCCCGGTCCTTCCGGCGCGGCGGCTGGTGGCAATACGCGGTCGACGAGGCCCGCGCGGTGCGTGAAGGCGTCGGCATGATCGATGCCTCGGCCTTTACCAAACACGCGGTGACCGGGGCTGGGGCCGAGGAATTCCTCGACTGGTTCACCACCAACAAGCTGCCCAAGGTGGGCCGCATCAACCTGACCTATGCGCTGACCGGGGCCGGCACCACGCGCACCGAATACACCATCGTGCGGCGCGGTGATCAGGATTTCTACCTCGTCTCCGCCGGGGCGCTGACCGACTACGACGGCGACTATCTGCGCAAGTCGGCCGAGGATTTCATGGAACGCAGCGGCAAGCTGGTGATCGTTCAGGACGTGACCACGCAATACGGTGTCTTTGCCGTCGCCGGCCCGAAATCCCGCGCGCTGCTGCAGGAGGTGATCAAGGATGCCGCGCCGGAAACCGCGCTGTCGAACAAGCGCTTCCCCTGGCTCTCGATGCGGCAGATCGAACTGGGCATGTGCCCGGTGATGGCGATCCGCGTGGCCTATACCGGCGAGCTGGGCTGGGAGCTGCATCACCCGATCGAAATGCAGAACTACCTGTTCGATCTGCTGGAGAAGGCCGGTGAAGCGCACGGGCTGAAGCTGGTGGGTGCCCGGGCGCAGAACTGGCTGCGGCAGGAGAAGAGCTATCGCGCCTTCGGCAACGAGCTCGGCCGGGATGCGACGCCGCTGGAGGCGGACCTGCCGCGGTTTGTCGATCTCGACAAGGACTTCCGCGGCAAGGAGGCGATGCAGGCGCTGGGCGTGCGATCGAAGTGCTGCACGCTGCTGATCAATGGGCCCGCGGATGCCGATCCCTGGGGTCGCGAGGCGCTCTACCACGACGGCGAGAAGGTTGGGCGGTTGACCTCGGGCGGCTACTCGGTGGCCTTCGGCAAGTCGATCGGCATGGGCTATGTGCGGCCGGAGCTGGCGGTCGAGGGGGTGAAGCTCAAGGTGCGGATGCAGGGGCAGCTCTGGGACGCCGAGGTGACCTGCGATTCGCCTTATGATCCGAAGAACGAGGTGATCCGGAAGGACGGGTAAGTGGCGGCTTGGTGGGGTTGGCGGTGAGGTCCCGGATCAAGTCCGGGACGTTGGGGGACTTGGGGCGGGAGGCTGATAATCAACTTCCCTGTCCCACTCTCCCTTAAAGCCTGACAGCAAAGCCCCGGCGCGGAATCAAGGCCGCAGGCCGCCGCGCCATCGCCGACCCGCCCCCCGGGGCGGCGATTTTGTGAGGTACAGCGCACCGCTCGGATGTATTCCGGATTTGGTAGGGATTAAGTGCTGCAGAACTGAGCTGGGATCGCCACCCCGCGGGTCGGCGATGGCGCGGCTTGTGGCTTGGGGCGTAGGTGGGGTGGTCCTGGTGACACACGCCCCGGACGCGATCCGGGGCCTCCACCGCACACATGAGGTCCCGGATCAGGTCCGGGACGGCGGAGCGCCTGGGCCCGGCCGGAGCCGGTCGCTCAGCCGTTGCCCTGTTGCAGACGTTCGGCGTAGGCGCGCAGCTCTTCGGCCTCGTGGCGGGCGTCGCGCAGGCCTTCCATGGCGGCGGTCAGCTCGGCCTCGGTCTGGGCCAGCTGGTTGGTCAGCTCGGCCTCGCGCTGCTGCAGGTAGGTGATCGCCTGATCGCGGGTCTCTTCGGCCTCGTGCAGCTCCTGGCTCATCCGCTCGAGCTCGCCGACGTCGGATTTCGACACGGCGGTGAACCGATGCAGCAGCCAGTTGGCAAACCATCCAAGGCAGAACGCCACGAACAGAATGATCGCCGTCGCGATGACAAATTCGGTCCTACTCATCCGCGGCGTCCTCCGTGCCAGAAGCGCCGTCTTCTTCTACGGATTCCTCAGTGTTTTCAAGCTCTGATTCGCCCTCGTCTTCAGTCTCGACCTGCTGCAGCCGGAATTCGATCCGGCGATTGGCCTCGCGGCCCTCTTCGGTGTCGTTGCTTTCGATCGGCTGGGTCTCGCCATAGCCCTTGGCGCGGAAGGTCGACGTCAGCACGCGGCGGTTGCGCAACTCGGTCAGGATGGCGTCGGCGCGGGCCTGGCTGAGCTCGAGGTTCATGCTCTCGCGGCCCTGGCTGTCGGTGTGGCCGGCGATCTCGAGGTTGATCTGGCCGCAGCCGCCCAGCACTTCGGCGATATCGTCGAGGATGTCCTTGCCGGCGGCGTCGAGCGTGTTCGAGCCGGGCTCGAAGCTGAGCTTGCGGTCGCCCAGAACGGTCTCGATGCGCGACAGGCATTCCTCGGGCGTCGGCAGGGCGGCCAGCGGGTCGAGCGCCTCGACATATTCGACGTCGATGATGAATTCGGCACGTTCGCCCAGCTTTTCGGTCATCAGCGCGGCCATGGCGGCGCTGGCGCCTTCGCTGCCGGTGCGGCCGGTGATGCGTACCTCGTCGGGGGTGACGGTCACGGCACCATTGGCGAGGTAGGACAGCGCCTCGATCGCCGCCAGCACCCGCACCGGCCAGCCGCCGGGCAGGTTCTCGTCAACCCGCGCGGTGGTGCGCACGGCACCGCTGGCAAAGGCCGCCTTGGCATAGCTCTCGGCGGTCTGGCGGGTCATCTCGCTCGACACGCGTCCACGCAGCAGCACCTGGCCCTCGGGGCTCAGGGTGGCGACAAACTCGGGCGGGCCGTCGTCATTGGCGGCGGGGGTCTCGGGCAGAACGGCGGTCAGGTCGAAGACCGGCGGCAACCCGTTTTCCAGCTCGCCCACGGTCTGATCAAAGAGGTCCTGATCGGTGCCCTCGGGCACGATCATGGAAATTTCGGTGTCGGTCATGGTCACCGTGCCGCCACCCAGGGTGTCGAGCGCGGCAATCGACAGCTCGGCGGCCTCGGCCCAGCGCTTGGTCGGCACGCCAAGGCCGACCCGGCACTCGGTGCCGCGAATCCGGCCCTGCGCCGCATCGGCGGCGTCGAGGATGCGCTGGCGCGCCTGGTCGGTGTCGGCGGAACAGACGTCGAAGCTGCCGCCGGCCTCTTCGATGACATAGCGCAGGGTGAAGGGCGTGATCACCGGGCGTGGCGCCGAGATCGCCAGCTCGACCCTGACCGTCTCGGGCACGGCCTTGAGCAGCGCCGCCTCGGTCTTGATGCGTTCGTCCTCGCTGTCGGCCATGGCGGTGACATGCACCCGCGCCGGCTCGACCGAGATCTTCGAGCGCGGCAGGCGGGTCAGCGCCTCGAGCGCAAAGCGCATGGCGGCGTCCCAGCCTTCGGGCACGGCGTGTTCGGCGGTCTCCATCAGGTCGGCGACATTCTCCTTGCCGACGATCCGGCCCATGCGGCTGACCATCTCGTCATGCTTGGCGCCCTTGGGCACCAGGCCGATCAGCGAGACGCCGGAATCGTTGCGCAGGATCTCCATCGAGAATTTCGGCGGCGCCAGGTCCTGGGTGTCGACCACGTCCATCTGGTCGATCACCCGGGCGGCATCGACCACCTGCCCGGCGTTCGACAGGGCGCGGAAGCGCGCGGCCTCGGTCGGCGCGGTGCCGAAGAGATAGACCTGCAGGCCGGTGGCATCGACCGAGGCCCAGGTCAGACCGGCGGTCTGGAACTGCTCGGTGACGGCTGCCTCTGACGCGTCCTCGACCAGGGTGACGGCGAACCCCGCGGCGACGATGGACAGAACCCCCGCAATTGCAAAGGAAGAGACGGGCAGCACATAAGTCGAAAGACGCATTCGTCGGGTCCGGACTGTGAACGGTTTCCGAGGCATACGCGCCCCGGTGACCGGTTTCAATCACGCCGCGAGAGCGACGGCGAAAAACAGCACAGGCAGCAGCCCGGCGTTGCGGTTGGAGCGGAACAGCATAAGCAGCCGGTCCATGTCGTCCATCCGCAGCATCCGCATCTGCCAGACCATGTGCCAGCCAAAGGCCCAAGGCCCGCCAAGCGCGATCACCAGCGCCAGAAGCATCGCCTTGGGCACCGCCATCACGATGGCCAGCGCCATCAGGCTGACCGCCGCCACCAGAAAGCGGGTGAGCCATTTCGGCGTCGCCGCACCAAACAGCCGCGCGGTGGATTTCACCCCGATCAGCGCGTCGTCTTCCTTGTCCTGGTGGGCGTAGATCGTGTCGTAGAACAGCGTCCAGGCGATGCCGGCGAGGTAAAGCACCAGCGCCGGTGCCTCGAGTTGCCCGGTATGCGCTGTCCAGGCCAGCAGCGCGCCCCAGTTGAAGGCGATGCCGAGAAAGACCTGCGGCCACCAGGTGAAGCGCTTGGCAAAGGGATAGACCGCCACCGGCGCCAGCGCGAGAATGCCCAGAACGATGGCGGCGGTGTTGAAGGTCAGCAGGATGGCAAAGGCCACAAGCGCCTGCGCCGCCATCCAGGCCACTGCGCCGGTGACGCTGACTTGGCCTGAGGGGATCGGCCGCGAGGCCGTGCGCGCCACCGAGCCGTCGATATGGCGGTCAGTAATGTCGTTCCAGGTGCAGCCGGCGCCGCGCATCAGCAGCGCGCCCAGCCCGCAGCCGACAAAAATCCACAGGTCGTGCCAGCGCGCGCTGTCGGTGTGCAGCATCGCCAGCAACAGCCCCCACCAGCAGGGCAGCAGCAGCAGCCATGTGCCGATCGGCCGGTCGGCGCGGCTGAGGCGCAGGTAGGGCCGTGTGGCGGCCGGGGCCAGCCGGTCGACCCAATTGCCCCGCACCGCGTCGGAAACCTGTCCCGTGGCCTCTGGCGTCGGGCTTTGCTCTGTCATATCTGTCATCCCATGAGTGGCACGGTCAGGCTGTATGTAGATCACCCGTTGGGGCAGGGGCAAACCATTCCTCTGGAACGTCCGCAGGCGCATTACCTCTTCGGGGTGATGCGGCTCGAGGCGGGGGCGGAGCTTTTGCTGTTCAACGGCCGCGACGGCGAATGGCGCTGCGAGGTGGCCCAGGCCGGCAAGCGTGGCGGGCTGCTGGTCTGTCAGGAGCAGAGCAAGCCGCAGGCGGCACCGCCCGACCTCTGGCTGGTCTTTGCCCCGGTCAAGAAAGCGCGCACCGATTTCATCGTCGAAAAGGCGGTGGAGATGGGGGTGCGGCGGCTGGTGCCGGTGCAGAGCGACTTCACCAATTCCGAGCGCATCCGCGCCGACAAGCAGCGGGCGCATGCCATCGAGGCCGCCGAGCAATGCGGCGCGACTTTCGTGCCCGAGGTGGCCGAGATCCAGAAGCTCTCGCGCCTGCTGGACCACTGGCCCGCCGAGCGCCACCTGCTGTTCTGCGACGAGGCGCAGGCAGGGGGCTCTTCGGCCCTTGCGGGCCTCCTCGCGCTGCAAGAGGCAGGCCGCGGTCCCTGGGCCATCCTGATCGGCCCCGAGGGCGGGTTCTCCGAGGCCGAACGGGCGCGGCTCCATGGCTTCGACTTCACCCACCCGGTGGCGCTCGGTCCGCGCATCCTGCGCGCCGAGACGGCGGCGGTGGCGGCGCTGACGCTCTGGCAGGCGGTGCTGGGGGATTGGCAATGATGCGGGAGGCCGTTGCGCGCGACGTTCCCGCCCTGCGGGCCTTTCTGCAGCAGCATATCGAGACATCGATGTTCCTGCTCGGCAACCTCGAGGCGCATGGGCTGGGCTCCGATCACGATCACGCGACGCGGTACTTCCTGTGCCATCGCGGTGACGAGATCACGGGCGTCTTTGGTGTCACGCGCGGCGGGTTCCTGATGTGCCAGATGCCGCGGGTGTCCGAGCGCGAAGCCCGGGCATTCGTGCAGGCCCTGAGCGGCAGCTCCGTGCGCGGCATGACGGGGGCGTCGGAGCAGGTGCTGGCGGTGCTGGAGGCGCTGGCGATCCCGAGAGAGCGCTGGCAATTCTCGGACACGCAGCCGCTTTATGGTGTGCGCTGCGCAGCGCTGCCCGACGAAGATGCGGTGGTCCTGCGCCGGGCCGAAGAGGCGGATCGTCGGCTGCTGGAGGGATGGTTCACGGCGCTGGGGCTGGAGACCGGGCTGGTTGCGGGCGAAGCCGCGATTGCCGATGGCAGGGCGCGCGCCGACGCCGCCATCGGCAGCGACAGGTTCGTGCTCATGATCGAGGCGGAAAAGCCCGTCGCAATGAGTGCGATCAACGCGCGCGCCGGCGACGCGGCGCAGGTGGGAGGCGTCTTCGTGCCGCCGGAGTTGCGCGGTGCGGGCCGGGCCGGGCGCATCGTCGCGCGGCAATTGCGCGATCTGCAGGCCAGCGGGATCGACCGCGCGATCCTCTTTGCCGCCTCGGACAAGGCCGCCAAGGCTTACGAGCGTATCGGCTTTGGTCGGCTTGGCGATTACCGGGTCGCCATGTTGAAAGACAGCGTCACGCTGGGGGGCACGGTATGAGCTTTGTCCGCCCGCAGGCGCGCGCTGCGCTCTGGCGCTGGCGCGAGGTGCTGGCCGGGGCGCTGCTCTTAGCGCTGGGGCTCTGGTGGGGCTTTGGCGCCATCGGCTGGATGATCAACTGGCTGGGCTACGCCGTGGCGCTGATGGGCGCCGCATTGCTGGTCCTCGGCCTGCAACGGGCGCGCTTTCGCGATGGCTCTGACGGGCCCGGGGTGGTGCAGATCGTCGAGGGCCGCGTCGGCTATTTCGGCCCGCTCACCGGCGGCGCGGTGGATATCGCCGATCTCAGCCGGCTCAGCCTCGACCGGCGGATGCATCCGGCGCATTGGGTGCTGAGCCAGCCGGGGCAGGACCCGCTTCACATTCCCGTCACTGCCAAGGGCGCCGATGAGCTGTTCGACGCCTTTACCACCCTGCCGGGGCTGCGCACCGAGTATATGCTGCGCGAGCTGCGCAGCGACACCTCGAGCGAGAGCGTGATCTGGCAGCGCCCGTCGCGCACACCCGCCCTGCATTGACAGACCGGGCGTTTCCGCCCATCCCTTGCACACCCTTGAAGGCCACAATCGGAGCTGCGCCCATGTCCATTCCTCAATCCGGCGGCGGTGTGATCGAACGCCCCGAGCAGCTGGCCGAATACCTTGCCGAGGGCTGCAAGCCCAAGGAAAACTGGCGCATCGGCACCGAGCACGAGAAGTTCGGATATTGCAAGGACACGCTCAAACCGCTGCCCTACGAGGGTGCGCGCTCGATCGAGGCGGTGCTGTCGGGCCTGCGCGACCGCCATGGCTGGGCGCCGGTGACCGAGGGCGGCAAGCTGATCGGGCTGGAGAAGGACGGCGCCAACGTCAGCCTCGAGCCCGGCGGGGCGCTGGAGCTGTCCGGCGCGCCGATGGAGACCATTCACCAGACCTGCGACGAGGTGAACATCCACCTGCGCGAGGTCAAGGATATCGCCGACGAGATCGGTGTCGGCTTCATCGGTCTGGGTGCCGCGCCGATCTGGGAGCATGAGCAGATGCCGCTCATGCCCAAGGGGCGCTACAAGCTGATGGATGCCTACATGGGCAAGGTCGGCACCATGGGCCGGTCGATGATGCGGCGGACCTGCACGGTGCAGGTGAACCTCGACTTCGGGTCAGAGGCCGACATGGTGCAGAAGATGCGCGTGGCGATTGCCCTGCAGCCGGTGGCGACCGCGCTTTTCGCCAATTCGCCCTTCTTCGAGGGCAAGAAGAACGGTCACAAGTCCTGGCGTTCGCGGATCTGGCGCGATCTCGACGATGCGCGCACCGGCATGGTGCCCTTCGTGTTCGACGAGGGCTTCGGCTTCGAGCGCTGGGTGCAATATGCGCTCGATGTGCCGATGTATTTTGTCTACCGCGACGGCCAGTATATCGACGCGCTGGGCCAGTCGTTCCGCGATTTCCTCAAGGGCGAGCTGCCGGCGCTGCCCGGCGAGAAGCCGTTGATGAGCGATTGGGCCGACCATCTGACCACGCTTTTCCCCGAAGCGCGGGTCAAGAAGTTCATCGAGATGCGCGGCGCCGATGGCGGCCCTTGGCGCAGGCTCTGCGCCCTGCCGGCCTTCTGGGTCGGTCTGACCTATGACCAGGGGGCGCTGGATGCGGCCTGTGATCTGGTCAAGGGCTGGGATGCCGAGACCCGCGAAGGGCTGCGGGTGGCGGCCTCGGTCGACGGGCTGCAGGCCGAGGCCGGAGGTGTGAAGATGCACGACCTGGCGCGCGAGGTTCTGGCGATTTCCGAGGCCGGTCTGACGGCCCGGGCGCGGCCGGGCTCCGGCGGGCTGGTGCCTGACGAGACGCATTTCCTGAACGCCCTACGCGAGAGTGTGGAGAGCGGCAAGGTGCCGGCGGATGAGCTGCTCGAGGCGTATGACGCCGAATGGGGCGGTGACCTGACGCGGATCTACGCGGCGCATTCCTACTAGGCTTGGGGCGAGCCAGGCTTGGGGCGAGGTCCCGGATCAAGTCCGGGACGTGAGCCGCGGAGCGACGGGCCGCGGTGCGGCGAACCGAGGTGGGTTCGGCAGCGCTTTATCCCCGCCAAGTCCGGAAGACATCAGATCGGCGCGCTGGTGGTAGCCAAATCGCCGCGCCGGGGGGCGGCCCGGCGATGCGCGGCGGCCTGCGGCCGCTGTTAACGCGCTAGGCCCAATAACCAGTGGTGCGACTGTGTGAAGCCCTGGAAATGTGTGTCAGTTGGCTTCCGGTGTGAGCCGCGGATCGACGGGCCGCGGTGCGGCAAACCGAGGTGGGTTCGCCTGCGCTTTATCTCAGCCAAGTTCGGAAGACATCAGATCGGCGCGCTGGTGGTAGCCAAATCGCCGCGCCGGGGGGCGGCCCGGCGATGCGCGGCGGCTTGCAGCCGCTGTTAACGCGCTTAGCGCGATGAACCCGGGGATTGGTGGTGTGATACCGGCTGACGGGTCCTGTGGCCGCTGTTAACGCGCTGGGGCTTCAGACCATAGGGGAAGGCAAAAGCACGCCCCCGGCCTCACGCCAACACCCGCAGGAAGTCGTCAATCTGCTCCCCTGTCACCGACCAATCACAGACAAACCGCGCGCGCACCGGTTCATCCGCGTCACCCTCGAGCGTCCCGAACAGCGTGTACTGCGCCCCGGCCGCCTGCAGCTTGCGGTGCAACCGGCGCGGCAGGGTAGCGAAGATCATGTTGGCCTGCGGCTCGTAGAGGAACGCCACCTCGGCACAGCTGCGCAACCCCTCCGCCAGCCGCGCGCCATGGGCGTTGGCCTGCGCGGCCATCTCCAGCCACAGACCCTCTTCGAGATAGGCCAGCATCTGCGCCGCGAGGTAGCGATGCTTGGAGAACAGATGCGCCCCGCGCTTGCGTCGCAGCTCGAACTCGCGCGCCCTGGCGGGATCGAAGAGCACCACCGCCTCGACCCCCATCAAACCGTTCTTGGTGCCGCCAAAGCTCACCGCGTCGACACCAAGCTTCCAGGTCATCTCGGCCGGCGTACAACCCAGCGCGGCGATTGCATTGGCAAACCGCGCACCGTCGAGATGCACCGCGCTGCCGTGCCGCTGCGCCACATCACAAAGCGCGCGCAGCTCGTCCAGCGCATACAAACGACCGTTCTCGGTCACCTGGGTCAGGCTCACCGGCCCGGACTGCGCGATATGAACATCGCCGGAGCCGTGGTGTGTGAGGGCCGCCTCCAGCGCCTCGGGCGTCATCTTGTCGGCCGCGCCCACAAGCGAGAGCTTGGCGCCGCCGGTGTAGAACTCCGGCGCGTTGCATTCATCCACCTGCACATGCGCCTCAGGCGTGCAGAACACCGTGTCCCAGGGGTTGGTGAGACAGGCCAGCGCCAGCGCGTTGGCCGTGGTGCCGGTGGCCACCAGATAGACGGCGGCCTCGGGCGCCTCGAAGACCTCGCGGATACGCGCCTCGGCCGCCCGGGTCAGATCGTCGGTGCCATATGACGGCACATGTCCGGTGTTGGCGCGCATGAGCGCCTCCATCACCCGGGGATGCACGGGGCCGGTGTTGTCCGAGGCGAAAAACATCTCAGGTGGGCTCCTCGATGATGTGGTCTTCCCAATCGTCTTCGTCGATCTCGAATTCCGGCACCGTCCGGCCCTGCATCGAGACGCCGGCGGCATGAACGCTCTCGGGCGTGCCGGTCAGCAGCGGGTGCCACTCGGGCAGGGGCTTGCCGCGCCACAGCAGCCGATAGGCGCAGGTCTGCGGCATCCAGTAGGCGTGGGTGTCGATGTTCTCGGGCGTCAGCACGATGCATTCCGGCACGAACTGGTGGCGGATCTCGTATTGCGAACAGCGGCAGGTGCTGTCGTCGAACAGCCGGCAGGCGACACAGGTCAGCTCGACCTCGCCGGTGTCCTCGTCCTCGAGCTTGTTGAGGCAGCACTTGCCGCAGCCGTCACAAAGCGCCTCCCACTCTTGCGGGCTGAGCTTCTTCAGTGGCTTGGTCTCCCAGAACCGGGGAGGCAGCCCCTTGCGGTCGATCGGATCACTCATGCCCTGGCCAATATCTCGCGGGCGCGGTCGCAGTCGGCCTGCATCTGGGCGACAAACGCCTCCTGGCTGTCAAAGGTCGCCTCGGGGCGCAGGTAGGACACCAGCCCGACCGAGAGATGCGCGCCGTAGAGATCGCCGGAGAAATCGAAGATGAAGGTCTCGAGGTTGGGCACCTCGCCGCCGTATTGCGGCCGCACGCCCAGCGAAGCGGCGCCGCGATAGCTGCCCTTGTGCGGCCCGTCGGTGACATCGACCAGCACGGCGTAGACGCCGAAGGCCGGCAGGTGCAGCCCGGTCAGGTCCATGTTGGCGGTGGGAAAGCCCAGGGTCCGCCCGCGCTGCTCGCCACCCACCACGGGGCCGGCGATGCGGTGCCAATGGCCCAGCATCTCGGCGGCCAGCTCGGGCTTGCCATCGGACAGCGCCTGACGGATCGCGGTGGACGAGACCTGCGCCGTGCCTTCCTGCAGCAGCGGCGCGATGGTGACGTCAAAGCCCATCTCGCGACCGAACCGCACGAGGTCCTGGGCGTTGCCGGCGCGGGCCTTGCCGAAGCAGAAATCCGCGCCCACCACCACATGGCTCAACCCCAGCCCGTCGCGCAGCACGCGGGCGCAGAATTCCTCGGGCGTCAGCCCGGCAAGGGCGTGGTTGAAGTTCAGCTCGTAGAGCACGTCGACTCCCAGCTTGGCCAGTCGCGCGGCGCGGGCCTCGGGCGACATCAGCCGAAAGGGCGGCGCCTCGGGGGCAAAGAATTCGCGCGGGTGCGGCTCGAAGGTGAGAATGCCCAGCGGCGCATCGGGCCGGCGGGCAAGGTCGATCACCGACAGGTGGCCACGGTGCACGCCGTCGAAGTTGCCGATGGCAACGCTGGCGCCCCGATCGGGCGGCTGGGTGAACTGATAGTCGCGGATGATACGCATGGCGCAGGGGTAGCCTCGCGGCTTCCCGCTGACAAGAGGCGGCGTGGGCCCGCCGCCTCTGGCCAAAGCGTCAGGACGCGGCGCCTATTTCTGGCGCGGGCCGCGCATCCGGTGAATGGTTTCGCGCACGCGCGCCCAGTCCCTGGCTTCGTCGAGCTTGCCGCGGGCCTCGCACTCACGCATCTTTTCGGACACTTCGAGAATGGCCTTGGCGCCATGTGCGGACACAAGGCGGCTGGCGTAGTCGGTGACTTGAATGGCGTCCATGGGTTACCTCCAGATACCGTACAGACTCAGGTGAGGGAGGGCAGAATACCACATTTCGGCGAGTTTGCGACGATCAGCTCCAATTGTAATTGAAGCTGATGGAAATCCTGTGATCTTCCGAGGTGTTCATCGGCACTTCATGGCGCAGCCAGCTCTCCCAGAGCAGAACTTCGCCGACCTCGGGCGATTCGTAGACAAAGGTGCGCAAGTCCTCGCGCGCTTCCTTGCGCCGGGGCGGGGCCGCCATCATCCGGGCCGAGCGCGGATCCTCGAGCTTGAGCGCGCTGGCGCCCTCGGGCATCGAGACATAGGTCGTGCCGGAAATCACCGAATGCGGGTGCAGGTGCGACGAATGGAAACCGCCCTCGGGTAGGATGTTGATCCAGAGGTCCTCGAGCTTGAGCTGGCGTTCGTCGAGGTTGAATTCCAGATCCTCGGCAAAGGCCGCCACATGGGCATCCAGCGATGTCACCAGATCGGCAAAGATCGGAAACCGCCAGGGCAGGTCGCTGAGCGAGGCATAGGAGGTGTAGCCGGGATAATCATTGGCCTCGCACCATTCCTGACCGGCCTCGTCATCCTCGGCAATCGAGAGACAGGAGGCTTCCAGTTGGCCGGCGTCGATGGCCGGGTCCTGCTCTGACAGGGCGGCGCGATAGAGGCGGGTGACGAAGAGCGATCGGATATGTGCCATGCCCTCCGATTAGCGCGTGTCGCGCCGGGATGCGAGAGGTTTGAGCGCGCGCCGTCGCAGGTTTGACACAACTGGGAGTCTAGAATATCAGGTTGAGAATGCCCCCAGCCGAGGTCCTGCCCATGTCCCTGAACGATCCCGATCGTCTGTTTCCGGTCAACGACAGCCTGCGGGGGCTTTGCCGCGCGCTTTACGGCAGCGTCAAGGATCTGCCGATCATCAGCCCGCATGGCCATTGCGACCCGCGCTGGTTTGCCGAGAACACCCGCTTTCCCAATCCGGCCGAGCTCTTCGTGGTGCCCGATCACTATGTCTTCCGGATGCTGGTGAGCCAGGGCGTGACGCTGAGCGATCTGGGGGTGCCGCGCACCGACGGTGGCCCGGTCGAGACCGACCCGCGCCGTATCTGGCGGCGGTTTGCCGAGAATTTCCACCTGTTTCGCGGCACGCCGTCGTCGATGTGGCTGGATCATTCATTCGAGCATGTCTTCGGCCTCGACGTGCCGCTGAGCAGTGAGACCGCCGACCTCTATTACGATCATATCGAGGCGCGGCTGGGCGAGCCCGAGTTCCTGCCCCGCGCGCTTTTCGAGCGGTTCAATATCGAGGCGCTGGCGACGACCGAAGGCGCGCTGGACGATCTGCGCTGGCACAGGATGATCGCCGAGAGCGGCTGGCAGGACCGGATCGTCACCACCTATCGCCCCGACGCGGTGGTCGATCCCGAGTTCGAGGGCTTTGCCGACAACCTCGTGGCGCTGGGCGAAATGACCGGCGAGGACACCGGCACCTGGGCCGGCTATCTCGCTGCGCACCGGGCGCGCCGGGGCTATTTCAAGGCGCAGGGCGCCACCGCCTCGGACCACGGCCACCCCTCGGCGCAGACCGCCGATCTCGCGCCCGCCGAGGCCGAGGCGCTGTTTGACAAGGTGTCGCGCGGTGAGGCCACGGCGCAGGAGGCCGAAACCTTCCGTGGCCAGATGCTGACCGAGATGGCGCGGATGAGCCTCGAGGACGGGCTGGTGATGCAGATCCACCCCGGCAGCCGCCGCAACCACAGCGCCGGGATCTTCGCCCAGTACGGCCGCGACAAGGGCTTCGACATCCCCGGCCGCACCGATTACGTCGCAGCGCTCAAGCCGCTGCTGGATGCCGTGGGCATGGAGCCCGACCTCACCATCATCCTCTTCACCCTCGACGAGACCGCCTATGGCCGCGAACTGGCGCCGCTGGCCGGCGCCTATCCGGCGCTGCGGCTGGGGCCGCCCTGGTGGTTCTTCGACAGCTACGAAGGCATCAAGCGCTTCCGCGAGGCCACCACCGAGACCTGCGGCTTCTACAACACCGCCGGTTTCAACGACGACACCCGGGCCTTCTGTTCGATCCCGGCGCGCCACGACGTCGCCCGCCGCTCGGACTGTGCCTACCTGGCCGGGCTGGTCGGCACCGGCCGGCTGCGCGAGGCCGAGGCCTTCGAACTGGCCCACGACCTGACCTATCGCCTGGCCAAGGACGCCTACAATCTCTGATCTGAAAGGACGATCATGACTTCCGCCGAAACCCGCTATGCCATCGATCCCGAGACCGCCAAGGGCTTTGACACAGACAAGCTGCGCGAGCATTTCCATGTCGGCGGGCTGTTTGCCGACGGCGAGATCAAGCTGGTCTATTCGCATTACGACCGGCTGATCCTCGGCTCGGTGGTGCCCGAAGGCGAAGCGCTGACGCTCGATCATGTGCCCGAGACCGGCACGCCGTCCTTTCTCGACCGGCGCGAGATGGGCATTCTGAACCTCGGCAACAGCGGCGAAGTCAGCGTCGGTGGCGAAAGCTATAATCTGGGCCGTGGAGAGGTGCTCTACATCGGCATGGGCGCGGGCGGGGTCACTTTCAGCGGCGGGCGGTTCTACGTGCTCTCGGCGCCGGCACACCGCAGCTGCCCGACCAAGCTGATCCGCCTGGAAGATGCCCGCCGCGTCGAGATGGGCGCGCGCCAGACCGCCAACGAGCGGGTGATCATCCAGTTCCTGCACCCCGAGGTTTGCGACAGCTGCCAGCTGCTGATGGGCTATACCCAGTTCGCCCCCGGCTCGGTCTGGAACACCATGCCGGCCCATACCCATGATCGGCGGATGGAGGCCTACCTTTATTTCGACGTGCCGCAGGACGCGCGGATCTTCCACTTCATGGGCACGCCTGACGAGACCCGGCATATCGTCATGAGCAACGAAGAGGCGGTGATCTCTCCGCCCTGGTCGATCCACTGCGGCGCTGGCACGGCATCCTACACCTTCTGCTGGGCGATGGCCGGCGACAACGTCGATTTCACCGACATGGACATGATCCCGATGGAGGACCTGCGATGAGCGGCGCCTTCACGCTCTTCGGCAAACGCGCGCTGGTCACCGGGGCCAATACCGGCATCGGCCAGGCGATTGCCTTGGGACTTGCCGAGGCGGGCGCCCATGTGGTGGCCGCCGGTCGGTCGTCCTGCGACGAGACGGTGTCGATGATTGCCGACGCCGGCGGCTCGGGCGAGGAGATGACGCTTGATCTGTCCGACGTCACCGCCGCCGCCGCGCGGCTGGGCGAGGCGGGCGCGCTGGATATTCTGGTCAACAACGCCGGCATCATCCGCCGCGCAGATTCGGTGGACTATACCGAGGCCGACTGGGACGACGTGATGGACGTGAACCTCAAGGCGGTCTTCCTGATGTGCCAGGCCTTCGGCAAGGCGGCCATCGCGCGGGGGCAGGGCGGGCGGATCGTCAACATCGCGTCGCTGCTGAGCTTTCAGGGCGGCATCCGCGTGCCGGCCTATACCGCCTCGAAGCACGGGGTAGTGGGGCTGACCAAGCTGCTGGCCAACGAATGGTCGGCGCACAACATCAACGTCAACGCCGTGGCGCCGGGCTATATCGCCACCAACAACACCGCCGCCCTGCGCGAAGACCCCAAGCGCTCGGCCGAGATCCTCGGGCGCATCCCGGCGGGCCGTTGGGGCGATCCGGCGGATATCGCGGGCGCCGTGGCGTTCCTCTGCATGCCGGCGTCGAACTACGTCACCGGTGCAGTGTTGAACGTCGACGGCGGCTGGCTGGCGCGCTAAGCGCCTCTCACCACGAAAACACCTGTCCTCCGCGCGAAAGCGCCGGAGGGCAAAGTCGTGTCCTGCGCATGCGCGCCGGGGAGGGCGCTGTCACATCATTTTCGGGGTGGTAAATGGTGCTGCTGGAGAGAATTGAACTCTCGACCTCTCCCTTACCAAGGGAGTGCTCTACCTCTGAGCTACAGCAGCGCCGGTGTGCCTTGGCGAAGCGCCTCGGCTGGTGTGGCGGGTGATTAGACGCAAACGCGCAGCAGTGCAAGGGCAATCTGGACCCTTTTTTGCACTTGCGATACCACGGGGCCATGACCCGTGATAGCGACACCAAAACACCCGGCAAAAAGCCCCGCCCAGACGACCGCGATGCGCGGCTCAAGGCGGCATTGAAAGCGAATCTGGGGCGCAGAAAGGCGCAGGCCCGGGCCAGGGCGGCGCAGGACGACGTTTCAGACGACAAGACCAATAAAAAGGACGGATAGAGGCATGGATTCGATTATCGTGACGGGCAACGGCCCGTTGAAGGGGCAGATCCCCATTGCCGGCGCCAAGAATGCCTGCCTGACGCTGATGCCGGCGACGCTGTTGAGCGAAGAACCGCTCACCCTGACCAATGCGCCGCGGCTGTCTGACATCAAGACGATGACCACGCTGCTGCAGTCGCTAGGCGCCGAGGTGTCGCAGTTGCAGGACGGTCAGGTGATCGCCATGTCGAGCCACGATCTCGACAATCACACCGCGCATTACGACATCGTGCGCAAGATGCGCGCCTCGAACCTCGTACTCGGCCCGATGCTGGCGCGGCTGGGGCAGGCGATAGTCTCGCTGCCCGGCGGTTGCGCCATCGGTGCCCGGCCGATGGACCTGCACATCACCGCGCTCGAGGCGCTGGGCGCCGAGATCGAGCTGAAGGACGGCTACCTGCATGCCAAGGCCAAGGGCGGCGGGCTCAAGGGTGCAGTGCACGAGCTGCGCTTTGCCTCGGTCGGTGCGACCGAGAACTTCGTGATGGCGGCGACGCTGGCCAAGGGCACTTCGGTGCTCAAGAACGCCGCGCGCGAGCCCGAGATCGTCGACCTGGTGCGCTGCCTGCAGAAGATGGGCGCGCAGATCGACGGTGAAGGCACCGATACCATCACCATCCAGGGTGTCGACCGGCTGCACGGCGCCACCCACCCGGTGGTGACCGACCGGATCGAGCTGGGCACCTACATGATCGCCCCGGCGATTGCAGGTGGCGAGGTCGAATGCCTCGGCGGCAAGCTGGAACTGGTGCAGGCCTTTGCCGAAAAGCTGGACGCCGCGGGCATCTCGGTGGAAGAGACCGACAAGGGCCTCAAGGTCGCGCGCCGCAATGGCCGGGTCCGGGCGGTGGACGTCAAGACCGAGGTCTTCCCCGGTTTCCCCACCGACCTGCAGGCCCAGATGATGGCCCTGATGTGCACCGCCGAGGGCACCGCGACACTTGACGAGACGATCTTCGAGAACAGGTTCATGCATGCGCCCGAGCTAAGCCGCATGGGCGCCGAGATCGAGGTGCACGGCGGCCAGGCCAAGGTGCACGGGGTCGAGCGGCTCAAGGGCGCGCCGGTGATGGCCACCGATCTGCGCGCCTCGGTGTCGCTGATCCTGGCCGGGCTGGCGGCCGAGGGCGAGACCCGGGTCAGCCGCGTCTACCACCTTGATCGAGGGTACGAGAACGTGGTCAGCAAGCTGCGCAGCGTGGGGGCCAAAATCGAGCGGGTAAAGGAAGAATGAGCCGCGACGCCACATTCGAAGAAGGCCGCGAGACACCGCTTTATCTCGCGGCGCTTGACCTCGAGGACCTGCAGGTGCTGTCGGCGCTGTCGCAGGATGCGGTCTTTCCGATCACCGAGATGCGCTGGCAGGCGCGGGCGCGCCGCTTTGCCCTGCTGCTCAACCGTTTCCGCTGGGAGGACCTGCCCGCCGCCGAGCGTCACAAGCGCACGCCCGAGCGGGTGCAGACGCTCTTGGTGATCGACAATGTGCTCAAGGTTTCGAGCCAGGGCATCGACCGCAGCGACAAGGACCTGATCCTGTCGCTGCTCGCCGTCACCTTTACCCCCGGCGAGGACGGCATGGGCGAGGTGCTATTGACGCTGGCCGGTGATGGCGCGCTCCGGCTCGAGGTCGAGGCGCTGGAGGTCACGCTCAAGGATGTCACCCGGCCCTATGTCGCGCCCTCGCGCAAGGTGCCGAAGCACCCCGAGTAAGGCGCGTCAGCGTCCCACAGCCAGGTAAACTCCGGGGTCCGGGGGCCCAAGTCCCCGACCGCCCCGCCCAATTCCCGCGCACCAGCCCGGGCGGAGCCGCAATGCCCGACGATTTCGAGATCTTCCTCGCCTGCCCGCCGGGGCTCGAGCCCATGTTGCGCGACGAGGCCCGCGAGGCGGGCTTTGCCGCGCCCGCTTGCACCCCCGGCGGGGTCACCCTGCGCGGCGGCTGGCCCGAGGTCTGGCGCGCCAATCTGGTGCTGCGCGGCGCCAGCCGGGTGCTGGCACGGATCGGTGAATTCCGCGCCATGCATCTGGCGCAGCTCGACAAGCGGGCGCGCAAGATCGACTGGCCGGCGGTGCTGCGCCGCGACATGCCGGTCAAGGTCGAGGCGACCTGCCGCAAGTCCAAGATCTATCATGCCAAGGCCGCCACCCAGCGGGTCGAAGGCGCGCTCGAGGCGGCGGGCATTCCGCTGAGCCCCGAGGCCGCGCTGGTGCTGCGGGTGCGGATCGAGGACGATCTCTGCACCTTCAGCGTCGATACCTCTGGCGAGCTGCTGCACAAGCGCGGCTTCAAGACCGGCACCGGCAAGGCCCCGATGCGCGAGACGCTGGCGGCGCTGTTCCTGCGGTCGGCTGGTTATGACGGCAGGATGCCGGTGGTCGACCCGATGTGCGGCTCCGGCACCTTCGTGATCGAGGCGGCGGAAATGGCCATGGGCCTCGCCCCCGGGCGCGGCCGCAGCTTTGCCTTCGAACGGCTGGCCAGCTTCGACGCCGAGGCTTGGGAGGCGCTGCGCGCCGCGCAGAGCTCGCAGGCGACCGCGCTGACATTCCACGGCTCCGACCGCAATGAAGGCGCGATTGCCAATGCCCGCGAAAACGCCCTGCGCGCCGGGGTCGAGGACATCACTGTCTTTACCCATCACGCGATCAGCGACCTGACCCCGCCGGACGGGCCCAAGGGTCTGGTCATCGCCAACCCGCCTTATGGCGGCAGGATCGGCAACAAGAAGCTGCTTTACGGGCTTTACGGCAGCTTCGGCACGGTGCTGAAAGAGCGCTTTGCCGGCTGGCGCGTCGGCGTCGTCACCAGCGAAGCCGGGCTGGCCCGCGCCATGGGCATCAAGACCGATCCCGGCCCGGTGATCGATCACGGCGGCATCCGCGTCCGTCTGTACCAAGGCCGCATTGTCGGCTGATTTTCCACGGAGACATTCTCATGAGCAAGATTCTCGCCATCGGCAATTACAACGACGCAGAGCGCAAGGCGCTCGAGGCGCAGTTCGACTGCCTTGTGCTGGCGCGCGAAGACGAAGTCGCTGGCCTGCCGCAGGAGGTTCGCGAAACGGTCACGGCGGTCGGCTACAAGGGGCATCACGGCTTTGGCGCCGAACAGATGGACCTGCTGCCGACCCTCGGCCTGATCGCGAACTACGGTGTCGGCTATGATGCCATCGACACAAGGACCGCCAGCGCCCGCGGCATCAAGGTGACCAACACCCCCGATGTGCTTAACGACGATGTGGCCGATCTGGCCATTGCGCTCTGGCTGATGCAGGGGCGCGAGCTGGAGCAGGCCGCCACCTGGACCCGCGCCGGCAACTGGGCCAGCGGCGGGACCTACGGTCTCGCGCGCAAGCTCAGCGGTGGCAAGGTGGGGGTGGTGGGCCTCGGCCGGATCGGGCGCGAGATCGCCGATCGGCTGGCGGCCTTCAAATGCGAGGTGCACTACCATTCGCGGTCGGAGAAGGAGACCCCGGGCTGGACCTATCACGCCGATCCGGTGGATCTGGCCGCGGCGGTGGATGTGCTCTTCGTCGCGCTGGTCGGCGGGCCGGAAACCGAAGGCTATGTCTCGAAAGAGGTGATCGCGGCGCTGGGGTCGCGTGGCGTGATCGTCAATATCTCGCGCGGGTCTACGGTGGACGAGGCAGCGATGCTGGATGCTCTGGAGGCGGGCGAACTGGCCGGGGCGGGGCTCGATGTCTTCGTGAACGAGCCTGATATCGATCCGCGGTTCTTCGATCTGCCCAACGTGGTGATCCAGCCGCACGTCGGCTCGGCCACGGTCGAGACCCGCGCCGCCATGGCAGCGCTGCAGCGCGACAACCTTCAGGCCTTTCTCACCGGCGCCGATCTGCTGACGCCGGTCAACTGAGGCAAGGTCGCGGCGGCCTCAATGGCCGCCGTGAGCTTTCATGCGAACTTGCCGCTGTCGAAGATTTCCGGCACCAGCGCGCCGGGGGCCTGGATCACCTGACCCGCCAGCGCCATGGCGCGGGTGGCGGCGGCTTCGAGGTCATGACCGGTGGCCAGCGAGGCCAGAAGCCCGGCGGCAAAGCTGTCGCCGGCGGCGGTGGTGTCCACCGGCGAGACCTTCTGCGGCTGCAGGGTGACGATGCCGGTCTCTTCGGTCCAGAGCGTCAGCGGCCCGCCGCCATCCTTGACCGCGATCAGCCGCGCGCCGCCGTCGCGGTAGCGTTTCACCGTGTCCTCGGGCGTGGCATCCCCGAAGAGCGCGGTTTCCTCGTCGAACGACGGCAGCACCACATCGGCCACCGAAGCGCCCAAAGTGAGCCCCTCGCGCATGGCGTCCTCGGAGCCCCAGAGCTTGGGCCGCAGGTTGGTGTCAAAGGCCACCTGCGCGCCGGCCTTGCGCGCCTTGGTCAGCACGTCGCAGAAGGTCTGGCGTTGTTCCGGCGGCAGGATCGCCAGGGTGATGCCCGAGAAGTGGAGGATGTCGCGGTCCTTGGTGATCTCTTCCAGCCATGTGGGGTCTTCGGCCATCGCCCGCGCTGCCGACTGGCCGCGCCAGTAGGAGAAGCTGCGCTCGCCATCCTCGACCGAGATCATGTAGAGCCCGACGGTCCGGTCCGGCAGCCGCCGCATGGCGCTGGTGTCGACGCCGTGGCTTTCCATGTAGGCCGCCATCTCGTTCGAGATCGCGTCGTCGCCGATGCATGAGCCGTAGCCCACGGTCCAGCTCGCGGGCAGCAGCCGGCGGGCATACCAGGCGGTGTTGAAGGTGTCGCCGGCAAAGCCGCGGCGGCATTTGCCGTTCTCAAGCGGCCCGATCTCGACCATGCATTCACCAAGCGCGAGGAAATCGGCCATCAGATCCGCCCTCCCGGTGCCGCAAAAGGGGTCGGTGCTGCGCAGGGCGCGAGATCTGGGGTGGTCACGGTGTCGTCCTCATGTGTCTGAAAGGCCCGCGACGCGCGGGCGGGTCGGAACTGGTATGCCAGTTCATACGTCAAGGCGGGCCAAAGGTACAGGTCCCTGCGCAACTGTCTTTCCCTTGGGTCAGGTGGTGTAGGGCAGGGGCCCGAAGCGGCGGCTTGAACCTCCCGCGATTTGGTATACCATTTCGCCGGCAGAGGCCAAGGGCCGGGGCGGGAGGCCCCAGTGAGGAGACGGAAATCATGTCATTGTTCGATCTGACCGGCCGCCGGGCGCTGGTTACCGGGGCATCGCAGGGCATCGGCCGGGCCTTGGCGCAGGGGCTGGCCGAGGCCGGCGCGCGGCTGGTGATCAACGGCCGCGACAGGGCGCGGCTGGAGCGCGCGGCCGAGGCCCTGCGCGCGCGGGGCGCCGAGGTCGACACCCTGGCCTTTGACGTCACCGACGCCGAGGCCGCCCGCGCGGCGATCGACGGCTACGAGGCCGACACTGGCGCCATCGACATCCTGATCAACAACGCCGGCATGCAGCATCGCGGCCCGCTCGAGGAATTCCCGGTCGAGGCCTTCGACCGGCTGATGCGCACCAATGTGAACGCCGCCTTTTACGTCAGTCAGGCCGCCGCACGGCACATGATCGAACGCAAGAGCGGCTGGATCGTCAACGTCGCCTCGGTGCAATCGGCGCTGGCCCGGCCCGGGATCGCGCCCTACACCGCCAGCAAGGGCGCGATTGCCAGCCTGACCAAGGGCATGGCTACCGACTGGGCGCGCCACGGGCTGAAATGCAACGCCATCGCGCCGGGCTATTTCGACACACCGCTGAATGCGGCGCTGACCGCTGACCCTGCCTTCTGCGACTGGCTGGCGGCGCGCACCCCCGCCGGGCGCTGGGGCCGGGTCGAGGAACTGGTGGGCGCGGCGGTCTTTCTGTCGTCGGACGCGGCGAGCTTCGTCAACGGCCACGTGCTCTATGTCGACGGCGGCATCACCGCGAGCCTGTGAGCGGCGCGCGCCCTGAGAGAATTGACGTTACGGCCGCGGGGTGCCATGCGGCTGGGGACACAAGCGACACCACGACTGGAGACAGGTCATGACCGACACACGTGCGAACAAGCAATTCCGGTCGCAGGAATGGTTTGACAACCCCAACAACCCGGGGATGACCGCGCTTTATATCGAGCGCTACCAGAACCAGGAATACACCCGAGAGGAGCTTCAGGGCGGCAAGCCGGTGATTGGTATCGCCAACACCGGCAGCGACCTTGCGCCCTGCAACAAGATCCACGTCTTCCTGATGGATCGGATCAAGGCCGGCATCCGCGCCGCCGGCGGCATCCCGATGGAATTCCCGGTGCATCCGATCCAGGAGACCGGCAAGCGCCCGACCGCCGCGCTTGATCGCAACCTGGCCTACCTGAGCCTCGTCGAGGTGCTGCATGGCTATCCGATCGACGGCGTGGTGCTGACCACCGGCTGCGACAAGACCACACCGGCGATGCTGATGGGCGCGGCCACGGTCGACCTGCCGGCGATTGCGCTCAATGGCGGGCCGATGCTCGATGGCTGGTGGAAGGGCAAGCGCGCCGGATCGGGCACCATCGTCTGGGAGAGCCGGCGTCTCCTGGCCGAGGGCAAGATCGACTATGACGAGTTCATGAGCCGGGTCTGTTCCTCTGCGCCGTCGCTCGGCCATTGCAACACCATGGGCACCGCGAGCACGATGAACGCCATGGCCGAGGCGCTGGGCATGACCCTGACCGGCAGTTCGGCCATTCCCGCGCCCTTCCGCGAGCGGATGGCGATGGCCTATGAGACCGGAAAGCATATCGTGCGGATGACCTATGACGATCTGAAGCCGTCAGACATCCTGACCCGTGAGGCGTTCGAGAATGCCATCGTCGTCAATGCCGCCATCGGTGGCAGCACCAATGCCCCGCCGCACCTGCAGGCCATCGCGCGTCATGCAGGGGTCGAACTGAACGTCAAGGACTGGGAGACGGTGGGTTTCGACGTGCCGCTGCTGCTCAACATGCAGCCGGCGGGCGAATATCTGGGCGAGAGCTTCTTCCGCGCCGGCGGGGTGCCGGCGGTGATGGGCGAGCTGCTCAAGGCCGGGCGCATCCATGCCCAGGTGATGACCGCCACCGGCAATTCCATGGGCGCCAACCTCGCTGGTGTGGAAAGCGCCGATACCGACGTGATCCGCACCTACGACCAGCCGCTGCGCGAGAATGCCGGGTTCAAGGTGCTCTCGGGCAACCTGTTCGATTCCGCCCTGATGAAGACCAGCGTGATCTCGGAAGAGTTCCGCCGCCGCTTCCTGTCGGAGCCGGGGCAGGAGGGCATCTTCGAGGCGCGGGCCGTGGTCTTCGAGGGGCCCGAGGATTACCACGACCGGATCAACGATGCCTCGCTCGACATCGACGAGCGCACGATCCTCTTTATCCGCAACGTCGGCTGCGTCGGCTATCCCGGCTCGGCCGAGGTGGTGAACATGCAGCCGCCCGACGCGCTGATCAAGCAGGGCGTGACGCATCTGCCGACGGTGGGCGATGGCCGACAATCGGGCACGTCCGAGAGCCCGTCGATCCTCAATGCCTCGCCCGAGTCGGTGGTCGGCGGCGGTCTTGCGCTGCTCGAGACCGGCGACAGGGTGCGGCTCGACCTCGATGCCTCGCGGATGGAGGCGCTGGTCGACGCGGCCGAATGGCAGGCGCGGCGCGAGGCCTGGCAGCCGCCGGAGATCCGAAGCCAGACCCCCTGGCAGGAGATCTACCGCAAGCACGTCGGCCAGCTGGCCGAGGGCGGCTGCCTGGAACTGGCCACCGCCTATCAGAAGATCCGCCACGACCTGCCGCGCGACAACCACTAGGGAGCCTGCCATGCCGTCCATCATCATCACCGGCGGTGGCGCCGGCATCGGCCGCGCCTGCGCCGAGACCTTTGCCGAGGCCGGTTGGCAGGTCGCCGTGATCGGCCGCCGGCCCGAGCCGCTGGAAGCGCTCGCAGCGCGCTTTGACGGGCTGCTGGCGCTGCCCTGCGACGTGACGGACGAGGCCGCGGTCGACGCGGCCTTTGACGCGGCGCAGGCGGACTGGGGGCGGATCGACGTGCTCTTCAACAACGCCGGCGTCTCGGCGCTGGGCGCGGTGATTGACGAATTCCCCGTGGCCGACTGGAAGCGCTGCATCGACATCAACCTGACCGGCAGTTTCCTCTGCGCCAGGGCGGCCTTTGCCCGGATGAAGGCGCAGGACCCGCAGGGCGGCCGGATCATCAACAATGGTTCGGTCTCGGCGCATGTGCCGCGCTGGGGGTCTGCCCCCTATACCGCCTCGAAACACGCGATCACCGGGCTGACCCGGTCGATCTCGCTCGATGGGCGGCCCTACAACATCGCCTGCGGCCAGATCGACATCGGCAATGCGCTGACCGAGATGGCCGAGAAGATGACAAAAGGCGTGCCGCAGGCCGATGGCGAGATCGCGGTGGAGCCGGTGATGGACGTGGCGCATGTCGCCTCATCCGTGCTGCACATGGCGACGCTGCCGCTCGCGGCCAACGTGCAGTTCATGACGGTGATGGCCAGCGCCATGCCCTATATCGGCCGCGGCTGAACGGAAGGCGGGCCGCATGGGGGTGGCAGGGTGATGGGGGCAGAGAGCCGGGCCGAGCAGATCGCCGCGCGGATGCGGCGCGACATCCTGCTGGGCGATCTCGCCCCCGGTGCCGCCATCAAGGAGCGCGACAGCGCCCGGGCCATGGGCGTCAGCCGCACGCCCATGCGCGAGGCGATCCGCATTCTGGCCAAGGAAGGTCTGGTGACGCTCCGCCCCGCGCGCAGCCCGATCGTGGCGCAGCCGACGCTGGAAGAGGTCAGCGATGCCATCGAGGTGCTGACCGCTTTGGAGCTTCTGTCGATCCGGCTGGCCTGCGACCGGGCCAGCGATGCCGAGATTGCCGCGATCCGCCAGATCGAGCGGCATTTGGCCGAAGCCTTTCCCCGGCTTGACCCGGTGGCGCGCTTCGAGCGTGACATGGCATTTCACCGCGCCATCGTGGCGGCGTCGCAGAATGCCATGCTGGCCGAGACCCATGGCGCCTATCTCGCCCGGCTCTGGCGGGCGCGTTACCTGGCGACGCTGGCACCGGGGGCGGGCGGCGGCATACTGACCATGCATGCCGAGATCGCCACGCACCTCGAGGCCCGCGATGCCGAGGCGGCGCAGCGCTGCCTTTCGGCGCATCTCGCGCCGCTCAAGGCCAATGTGGCCGAGTATTTCCAATCGACCGAGGCGGCCCCGGCCGTCGCGGCGGCCCGCCAGAACTGACGGCGGGTGCCCCTTTCAACCCCTGACACAAGGATGATGTGAGATGAAACTCCTGCGATATGGCGAGATCGGCGCCGAAAAGACCGGCCTGCTCGATGCGGATGGCAATGTCCGTGACCTGAGCGCGCATCTGCCGGACCTCTCCGGCGCGGCGCTGGGCCGGCTGGACGAGTTGCGCGACATCGACCCGGCAAGCCTGCCGCTGGTCGAAAATCCCGGCCGCATCGGCGCCTGCCTCGCCTCGGTGCCCAACTTCTTCTGCGTCGGTCTGAACTATGCGCTGCACGCCAAGGAATCCGGCCTCGACGCCCCCAGCGAGCCGGTGCTGTTTTCCAAGGCCACTTCCGCGTTGTCGGGCCCCTTCGATCCCGTGATCATCCCCCGCGGCTCGGAGAAGGCCGATTGGGAGGTCGAACTGGGCGTGGTGATCGGCCGCGAGGCGCTCTACGTCTCGGAAGAGGACGCGCTGGACTACGTGGCGGGCTATTGCACCGTCAACGACGTGTCCGAGCGGGCCTTCCAGATCGAGCGGCTGGGTCAGTGGATCAAGGGCAAGTCCGCCCCCACCTTTGCGCCCATCGGCCCCTGGCTGGTGACCGCCGACGAGGTGCCGGACCCGCAGGCGCTGGACGTGAGCCTGTCGCTCAACAACGAGACGGTGCAATCCTCGAACACCTCTGACATGATCTTCTCGGTGCGCGAGATTGTGTCCTACATGAGCCAGTTCATGAAGCTGATGCCCGGCGACATCATCGCCACCGGCACCCCGGCCGGCGTCGGCATGGGGATGAAGCCGCAGCGCTTCCTGCGGCCCGGCGATGTCATGGAAGTGACGGTCGAGGGGCTGGGCAGCCAGCGGCAGGAGGCCGTGGCCGCCGAGTGAATGAAAAGGGGCGCTCGCTGAGCGCCCCTTTTTCTGTCCGGTTACTTGCCGAGCTGGCCGCAGACGTAGCGGACCGCGGCGGCATAACCTTCGATCCCCAGCCCGGCGATCACCCCGTCGGCGCGAAGCGACACATAGGAATGATGGCGAAAGCTCTCGCGCTTGTGGACGTTGGAGATATGCACTTCGACCACCGGCCCTTCAAAGGTGTGCAGCGCATCGAGGATCGCGACCGAGGTATGGGTAAAGGCCGCCGGGTTGATGACGATTGCCGCCGCCTTGTCCCGCGCCTCGTGAATCCAGTCGATGATCTGGCCTTCGTGGTTCGATTGTTCCAGCCGGATGTCGAACCCCTCGCTCGCCGCCGCCTCGCAGAGCGCCGTGACATCCTCCAGCGTGGCAGAGCCGTAGATCTCGGGCTGGCGCTTGCCCAGCAGGTTCAGATTGGGGCCGTTGAGTACAAAGATCGTCTGCATGGGGGCATCCTGAGCTGTCGTTTTCCCCTGTCTAGCGATGGCGGCCCGGGAATTCCACGACCACCTGATCTTTGCTTGACCAGGGGGCAGGGGGAGTGGGATCAAACCGACAGACCGACAGGCCGGGTTTGCCCCGGCCCCCGATACGACAGGAAAGAGAGCCGGAAATGACCACGCAGACATATGACACCAGGGCCTGTGAACTGGGCGAGGGGCCGCTCTGGCACCCGGAGCGGCAGCAGCTCTTCTGGTTCGACATCCTCGGGAAGCAGCTGCTCAGCCGCGATGGTGACACGCCGCTGGCCTGGGAGTTCGACGAATATGTCTCGGCCGCGGGCTGGATCGACCGGGACACGCTGATGGTGGCCTCCCAGACCGCGCTTTTGCGTTTCGACATCGCCAGCGGCGATCACGAGGTGATCACCCCGCTCGAGGCCGACAATTCGGTGACCCGCTCCAACGATGGCCGCGCCGATCCCGCCGGCGGCTTCTGGATCGGCACCATGGGGATCGATGCCGAACCGGGGGCCGGGGCGATCCACCGGTACTACAAAGGCGCGCTCGAGGTGCTCTATCCCGGGATCACCGTCTCCAACTCGATCTGTTTCGCGCCGGATGGCACGCAGGCCTATTACACCGACACCCGGACCCACCAGATCATGGTGCAACCGCTCGACGCCGAGGGCTGGCCCGACGGCGCGCCCGAGGTGCTGATCGATCTGCGGGAAGAGGGGCTCAACCCCGACGGCTCGGTGGTCGACAGCGAAGGCGGGCTCTGGAATGCGCAATGGGGCGCGGGCCGGGTGGCGCGCTACCTGCCCGACGGCAGTTTCGACCGTGCGGTGGCGGTTCCGGGACTCCAGGCCACCTGTCCGGCCTTCGGCGGCGCCGATCTGCGCACCATGTATGTCACCAGCGCCGCGGTGGGGCTGTCCGGGCCCGATTCAGCGCAGGGCTGCACCTTTTCGACCCTGCCAGGGGTGGTCGGGCAGGCTGAATCGCAGGTGATTTTGGCCTGAATCGCCGCAAACGAGTCGGAATCACCGGTGAAAATCGGCGATTCCGGCGCCTGATCCGGTGGGGGAGGGCACGGGTGGCGAGAAATATGCCGAAAAATTCATCACCTAACTATCTGTTATCGCGCCACTTTCATGTCTTTCTCGCAAAAATTCTGATTATCCGGAAAAAACCGCTTGCGGGTTTGGGTGGGTAGTCCTAAAAGCCCCTTCACCGGCGGCGCTGAGGCGCACGACGGGACGCCAGACGGGGCGGCGGCGAGGTCGAGAGGCTGAGTTGGCGCAGACGAGGTGGAGAAAATCAGAGGGAATGACGGGCGGGCGCGCCAAGAAGTTAGGGCGCATCCGGTTGGTTTTTGTCTCTACGCTGTTTGACATTGCTAATATCTGAAGAGATATGTGGGCGGTTTGGTT
>NZ_JBLXEC010000024.1:0-60226 GCF_048263515.1 Marinovum sp.
CACCATGTCAGCATCCTGGAGATGAACGGCGACAGCTATCGCCTCGCTCAAAGCAAGGCCCGGCAGAACTCCTGAACCAAGACCGCGTTTGGTCCTCGCGGACCAAGGCGCCTTGGCAACCGTCAGCTATATGCGGACCACTTTTGCCAAGGCGCCGGTCACGCCCAGACTGGCCGACTTTTGCTCCGCCCAGTGGCCGGATTTTGCGCCGCCGTTGACAGCTGGGTCGTGACGGAGGCACGCCTTCGGCGTGACGCGTCCAGCACCTGTGATCTTTCCATGGTTGGGTCTCCTGAGGCTGCCATAGCGTTTGCAATCGGCCACGGGCTCGCAGGTCAGTCGCAACGCATCTGGCGTATCGATGGTCAGCGGCGGCGGTGGTTCACGATGTCGGGCCAGGATGTTGATGACGACCGAGGCGGCAGGGGCCCCTTCGTTCAGGGCTTCGGCACAAGCAGCGTCCACCGCATCAAGTCCATCTATCGGGATCATGCTCAGGATCTGGACCATCCCCTGCCCGGCAGGGCATTGCGCAGCAATGTCCCGAGAAGGGGCCGGTCGCCGTTCGGCACCTTGGCAAGCTTGCGCTGCACACGCCTGATCGCCGACGGCAGGTCCCAGTCCTTGAAGGGAGCGCCATTCCGGAGGGCCCCAGGCTTGCGGGCCAGCACCGGAATGTAGTGCAGCGAGTCGTAGATGGCCTTGTCGCGCCCGAAGGCTGCCGAAACTGCTTGCGGCCTGACGAAGGAAGCGCCGCGAGGACTGCCTGCTCATGATCCAGACTCACCCAGCATGCGGGTAGAGGGAAACCGTTCCTAACGACAGCCTTGTTCAGCACCCTGTTAAAGCGGATTTCTGGGTTTGTTTCCCTATCCTCGGTGTGGGGGCACCATTTCTCCAGAATGATAACCGGCCCGTCCCTCCGGGTGACCCTTTTCGCCTGCAGTGATCCGGTCGCAGAGACGAAAAAGGCCCGCCCGGCGCCATGCCGAACGGGCCTTCTCGATTGATCAAACAGCGCTCAGGCGACGCGAGCGAGCTTCGGGTTGTTTTCTTCCACCAGCGCGCCGTGCAGGGCGGCGATGGCCGGCTTCAGCGCGTCGCGCTCGAGGATGAACTGCACGTCCACGTGGCGCGGGCCCTGGGTGGCGCCGATGGCTTCCAGGCCGGCGGCTGCGATGGACTGCAGGCCGCGGGTCAGCACCGAGAGGCCCGAGAGATCGCGACCGATCACCGCCGCCATGGCGATGGCGCGCGAGGAGATGTCGGCCGAAGGATAGAGCTTGGCCAGGTCACGCTCGACCCGGCGCAGCACCTTCATCGAGGTGTCGACGTAATGGGTGATCGTGTTGGCGTTCGACACTTTCGACACGATCCGCACGTTGTGCCGCGTCAGCACCTCGAGGATCGCCGAATCGTAGCCCTTGACGCCCACCATGTCCTGTTCGAACACCTCGAGCGCAAAGAGATCGAGGCCGGTGACGATCTCGACCGCCGCAGTTTCTGCCGGCTGGTCGTCGATCAGCGTGCCGGGATCGGCGGGCTCGAAGGCATTGGTCACCCGCAGCGGCACATCGGCCTGGCGCAGGGTCTTGGCGGCCTTGGGGTGGATCGCCTCCATCCCGAGGTTCGACAGCTGGTCGGCCACGTCATAGTTCGTCCGGCCCAGCTTCTTGACGGCATTGGCACCGACGAGGTTGGGATCGGCCGAGGAGAGGTGAAACTCCTTGTGGATGATCGCCTCGCGCGCGCCGGTCAGGGCCGCCAGCCGCGAGAAGGTGACCTCGGAATAGCCGCGGTCGAACTCGCCCATCAGGCCCTCGGCGCATTGCGCATAGCCGGTGACGATCGGCATCTCGGTGGTGACGTCGACACCCTCCATCGCGCCGGTGATGCGCTCGTCGAGACTCAGGTCGCCCTCGTCGCACCAGCCGGACAGGTCGACGAAGCGGGCGTTGACCCCGGCGCGCTGCAGCATCAGCGAGGTGACAAAGGCCGAATGCGACTCGCCCAGACCGGCCAAAAGCTCGCGCGTCTGGCCCATATTCTGCGACAGGCGGAAGTGCCCGTAAGAGCACAGCCGCTGCAGGTCGATCAGGCAGTTGCGCGCGCCCAGCATGCGGTCATGCACAAAGGCATCGGCACGTTCGATATCGGCCGGGTTGTCCAGCACGCGGGCATGCGCCGCCGTCATCGCTTGGGCGACGCGGTCCAGCCGGTCGTGCCAGCCGTGATCGTTGTCGTCGCTGGCAAAGGCCGCATAGGCGCCGGGTTCGCCGGTTTTCTTGTGTTCGAGCAGCAGGTTGGTGATGCCGCCGAAGGCCGAGACCACGAAGACGCGGCCATAGAGGTCCTCCGGCTTGCGGTCACCGACAATCAGCGTATCGCGCAGCTCGTCGATGCGGTCCATTGAGGTCCCGCCGATCTTTTCGACTGTATGGGGCATGGTTACGCGACCTCTGCGGCCGCATAGGAGCCGTCTTCGCGGTGCACTTCGGTGCCGGTCACCGGCGGGTTGAAGCAGCAGGCCATGACCAGTTCTTCCTCGGCCCGCAGCACGTGACGGTCGTGCTGGTCCAGCGCATACATCACGCCGGGGGTGATCTCGTGCGTCTCGCCGGTGGCGAGATCGGTGATCGAGCCCTTGCCCTTCATGCAGTAGACGCTCTCGAAGTGGTTCTTGTACTCGAAGGTGTGCTCCGAGCCGGCCTCGAGAAAGGTGATGTGGAAGGAAAAGCCCATCCCGTCATCGGCCAGCAGCATCCGCACCGAGGTCCAATGAGCATCCGAAACGACACGGTCGCGTTCGGCATCGACGATCTTGTTGAAATCTCTGACAATCATGATGGTTACTCCGCGGCGATGGCAGTTTGTTCGGAAATCACGGCGTCTGCCGCGGCAAGCAGGATGTCGAACCCCTTACCCAGCAGGGCGGTGGATGTGGTCAGCGGTGCGAGGATCTTGACGACCTGGTCCTCGTTGCCCGAGGTCTCGACCACCAGCCCGTTTTCATAGGCGCGTGCGCAGATCGCGCCGGCCAGCTCGCCAGAGCCCACGTCAACGCCCTGCATCAGCCCGCGGCCCTTCATTTTCGAGCCCGACACCTTGTCGGCCAGTTTCGTCAGCTTGCCGTGGATGAACTCGGCTTTCTCGGCCAGCTCCTTCTGGAAGGCATCATCGGCCCAGAACTTCTCGATCGCGACGCGCGCGGTGACGAAGGCATGGGTGTTGCCGCGGAAGGTGCCGTTGTGCTCGGCGGGGCCGAAGACGTCGTGCTCGGGGCGGACCAGCAGCATCGCCATCGGCAGGCCGAAGCCCGAGAGCGATTTCGCCATGGTCACGATATCCGGCGTCACGCCCATTTCCTCGTACGAGAAGAAGGTGCCGCAGCGGCCGCAGCCAGCCTGGATGTCGTCGATGATCAGCAGGGCGCCGTGATCCTTCGCCAGCTTGGCAATGCGCTGCACCCATTCGGGGCGCGCGGCGTTCAGCCCGCCTTCGCCCTGCACGGTTTCGAGGATGATCGCGGCAGGCGCATCGACGCCGCCGGACTTGTCGCTCAGCATCGCCTCGAGGAAGTCGGCGGTGTCGGTGGAACCGGCGAAATAGCCGTCATAGGGCATCCGGGTCACGCCGGTCAGCGCCATGCCGGCGCCGCCACGGTGATAGCCGTTGCCGGTCGCGGCCAGCGCGCCCATGGTCACACCGTGAAAGCCGTTGGTGAAGGCGATGACGTTGGTGCGGCCGGTGACCTTGCGGGCGATCTTCATCGCCGCTTCGACGGCGTTGGCACCGGTCGGGCCGGTGAACATCACCCGGTGGTCCATGCCGCGGGGGGCAAGGATATGGGTGTCGAAGGCCTCGAGAAAGGCCGCCTTGGTGTCGGTGTGCAGGTCAAGGCCATGGGCAATGCCGTCGGCGCTGATGTGGTCGATCAGCGCGGATTTCATGTCCGGGTCGTTGTGGCCGTAGTTCAGCGAGGAACAGCCGGCGAGAAAGTCGATGTAGGTCTTGCCGGTATCGGCGGTCAGCTCCGAGCCGGAGGCACTGGTGAACACGGCGGGCATGCTGCGGCAATAGGAGCGGGCAGCGCTCTCGCGGCGTTCAAAGATGTCGCGGGTCTCTGTCATGTCTTTGGGCATAGGGTATCCTTTCGCACTTGGTGCGTTGAGAAATTCTTGAATTCGGGGGTGCGTTCAGGCGGCGCGTGCCAGCTCTTCGGGCGCGGGCAGGTCGATCGTCACCATGTGTTCGGTGTCGTGGTGACCGTCGAAATGCGCATCGCGTTCGAAATGCGGCTCGTCCGCCAGATCGCCGCCGATGTCGCGGGCGAAGCTCTTGAACAGCCCCCAGGAGGCGGCGTTGTCCTTGGTGATCGTGGTCTTGAGATGGTCTGCGCCGTCGCAGGCGTCGCGCTGGATCAGTTCCAGCAGCATCTTCTTGCCGAGGCCGAGGCCCCGGGCGGCTTCGCTCACCGCGACCTGCCAGACGAAAAGCTCGTTCCTGGCGGGAATCATGTGGCCGGAGATCCAGCCGACGATCTCGCCGTCGAGTTCCGCCACCACGCAGGTGTCACGAAAATGATCCGCCTGGATCAGGTTCGCATACATGGAATTCTCGTCGAGCGGCTTGCAGCTTTTGACAAGCGCCCAGATGTCGGCTCCGTCCGTCGCGTCAGGTTTGCGCAAACGGAGCTTGCGCGTTCGGGGTTCGGTCATGTCTTTCGGCATCTGGCTTTCGCCTCCCTGATCGTTCGATGACTTAAATAGCCGCAGCGCGGCAAAACTTCAACATGCGAAGTAGATTTATCTCGGTTTGGTGCGCTTATAGCGGCATATCGGGCGCGTTAGCGCCGAAACTCCGAAGCCTGTCGAAGCAGCTTGAGGCAAGCATTCTTGGCTTTGCGAACGAAATTTGGCGGGTAGTTTGATGATTGAAGCACCGGGGCGCTTCATGCGACACTTGTGCCATGACAGACCTGCCGTCCCTCCGCGTTGATGAATGCCTGATCGCCCTGCGGCGAATCCTGCGGGCGACAACGCTTTATGAACGACACCTTGCCACCGCCGCCGGCATCACCCCGGCGCAGCTGCGGGTGTTGCAGATCCTGCAGGGCCGGAACGACGGGCGCACCACGCCAAAGGTGCTGGCAACGCAGATGGGGGTGGTGCAGGCCACGGTGACGGCACTGATCGACAAGCTCGAGGCCTCTGGCTTGGTGTCGCGGCAGCGGTCAGAGACCGACCGGCGGCAGACCAACGTGGTGATCACCGACAAGGGCCGCAGCGTCGTGCGCGACGTGCCCGACGCGTTGCAACAGCGCTTTGTCGGCTCCTTCGAGCGGATGCAGGACTGGGAGCAGGCGCAGCTTCTGTCGTCGCTGGAACGGGTCGCCGCAATGCTCGACGCCGAGGATATCGACGCCTCGCCAGTGCTGGCCGCCGGCGACATCCACGTGACGCCCAAGGCGCCCTAGCCGAGCTCAGGTGTCGCGGAAGGCGCGGTCGCCCGGCCTGGCGGTCTCTTCCTCTGACAGCTGCGACTTGACCCCGGAGAGGTTTTCCGCGTTCAGCCCTGACGAACCCCGCCACCGCCGCCGATCGCCCAGCTCAACTGCTGCGCCGCTTCGATCACTGCCTGGCTCAGTGGGCCGATCTCGGCGTCGCCCACGCGGCTGGTGGGGCCGGAGACCGAGATGCCCGCCACCGCCTCGGAGTTCATGTCAAACACCGGCGCCGCGATGCAGCGCATGCCGACGGTCTTTTCCTCGTTGTCGATGGCAAAGCCGCGGCTGTGGGTCAGCGACAGTTCCTGCCGCAGCAGCCCCGGGTCGATGATCGTCTGCGCGGTAAAGGCATAGGGCGGGGCGGCCGCCAGCACCCGGTCCAGCCGCGCCGCATCCATCTGCGCCAGCAGCGCCTTGCCGATGCCCGAGGCAAACATCGGCGAGAGCGTGCCCGGCGGAAAGAAGGCGCGGATGCTGGCATGGGTCTCGACCTGGCTGAGAAACAGCACCGCGCCTTCCTTTTCGATCCCGAGATTGGCGGTTTCGCCCGTCACCTCCATCAGCCGCCGCAGGATCGGCCGCGCGCGTTCCACCAGGCTGGTGCGGCGCAAAAACCGCGCGCCGATGACAAAGGCCTGGGCGCCGATGTGCCAGACCTGCTCTTCGGCGTCGAATTCCACCAGCCCGCGGGTCTGCAGCGTGGTCAGGATGCGATAGACCGTGGCTGGCGACTGATCGGTTTCCTCTGACAATGCGGTCAGCGACTTGCCCTGCGCGGCGCTGAGATATTCAAACACCTCCATCGCCCGGTCGAGCGACTTGATGGTGTTCTGCGCGGTCTTGTCGTCCCAGTCGCGGGGGCGGCCACGGGCCCGGCGGGCGGGTTTTTCGGGATTGTCTCGGGAAACCATAAGCTGCCTCCGGGAATGCAGTGAAACCGACCTGCAGCATATGAAAAATAACAACCATCTGACAATATTGAAATTTTTTCTCTTACGCCATTTCTGAAAACGCATTTCAAAAAAATTTCCTTCGCTCGGGGCGCGGGGTAATGTCAGCCAACAGACCCGAGGAGACACTCAGATGAGCTTTCAGAACCCCGTTTTCATTCCGGGCCCGACCAATATCCCCGAGGCCCTGCGCAAGGCCTGCGACATGCCGACGATCGACCACCGCTCGCCGCTGTTCGGCCAGATCCTGCACCCCGCCCGCGCCGGCGTGCGCCGCGTGCTGAAAAGCGACAATGCCGAGGTCTTCATCTTTCCCTCCTCCGGCACCGGCGGCTGGGAAACCGCGCTGACCAACACGCTCTCGGCTGGCGATACCGTTCTGGCCGCGCGCAACGGCATGTTCTCGCATCGCTGGATCGACATGTGTCAGCGCCACGGGCTCGACGTGCAGATTGTCGAAACCCCCTGGGGCCAGGGCATTCCCGCCGACCGTTACGAAGAGATCCTGACCGCCGACACCAGCCACCGGATCAAGGCGGTTCTGGCGACGCATAACGAGACCGCCACCGGGGTGAAATCCGACATCGCCGCCATTCGCCGCGCGCTCGATGCCGCCGGCCACCCGGCGCTGCTGTTTGTCGATGGCGTCAGCTCGATTGCCTCGATGGATTTCCGCTTTGACGACTGGGGCGTCGACGTTGCCGTCACCGGCTCGCAGAAGGGCTTCATGCTGACCGCCGGTCTCGCCATCGTGGGCTTCAGCCCGCGCGCCATGGCGGCTGTCGAGACGGCCAAGCTGCCGCGCACCTTCTTTGACGTCAAGGACATGGCCAAGGGCTACGCCAACAACGCCTATCCCTATACGCCGCCGGTCGGCCTGATGAACGGGCTGAACGAGGCCTGCCGGATGCTGCTGGACGAGGGGCTCGAGAATGTCTTTGCCCGCCATCACCGTATCGCCGAAGGCGTGCGGGCGGCCGTCGGCGCCTGGGGGCTGGAGCTCTGCGCTGCCTCGCCGGATGTCTATTCCGATACGGTCAGCGCGATCCGCACGCCCGAAGGATTCGACGCCACCCGGATCGTCAGCCATGCCGCCACCACCTATGGCGTGGCCTTCGGTGTCGGCCTGGGCGAGGTCGCCGGCAAAGTCTTCCGCATCGGCCACCTGGGCAGCCTGACCGACGTGATGACCCTGTCGGGCATCGCCACTGCCGAGATGTGCATGGCCAATCTCGGCCTCGACATCCGCCTTGGTTCGGGCGTCGCGGCGGCGCAGGAATACTACCGCGCCAACCCGGCGCTGCATCAGAAGGCCGCCGCGTGATGAAGGACACCGTGATGGACATTCCCAGCTACGACGACATGCTGGCGGCGCATGAGCGGATCAAGCCGCACATCCGCCGCACGCCGATCCGCACCTCGGATTACCTGAACGAGCTGTCGGGCGCCGAGCTGTTCTTCAAGTGCGAGAATTTCCAGGAGCCGGGGGCCTTCAAGGTCCGCGGCGCCGCCAACGCGGTCTTTGGCCTGAACGACGAACAGGCCAAGAAGGGCGTGGCGACGCATTCCTCGGGCAACCATGCCTCTTGCCTGTCCTATGCCGCGATGCGCCGGGGCATTCCCTGCAACGTGGTCATGCCGCGCACCGCGCCGCAGGCCAAGAAGGACACCGTGCGCCGCTATGGTGGCCAGATCACCGAATGCGAGCCTTCGACATCCTCGCGCGAGGCGACCTTTGCCGAGGTGCAGGCGGCGACGGGGGGCGATTTCGTCCATCCCTACAATGACCCCCGGGTGATCGCCGGCCAGGGCACATGCTCGAAAGAGTTCATCGAGCAGACCGACGGGCTCGACATGGTGGTGGCCCCGATCGGCGGCGGCGGCATGATCTCGGGCACCTGCCTGACGCTCTCGACGCTCGCGCCCGAAACCCAGGTGATCGCTGCCGAGCCGGAGCAGGCCGACGACGCCTACCGCAGCTTCAAGGCCGGTCACATCATTGCCGATGACGCGCCGAAAACCGTGGCCGACGGGCTGCTGGTGCCGCTCAAGGACCTGACCTGGCATTTCGTGTCGACCCATGTGACCGAGATCTACACCGCCTCCGAGCAGGAGATCATCGACGCGATGAAACTGGTCTGGAAGCATTTGCGCGTGGTGATGGAGCCGTCGTCGGCGGTGCCGCTGGCGGTGGTGCTCAAGAACGCCGAGGCGTTTAGGGGCAAGCGTGTCGGCCTGATCGTGACCGGCGGCAACGTCGATCTGGACAGGCTTCCGTGGATGGTGGGCTGAGCCCCCCCGAGACAAGATTCCAGCGGGCGCCGTGGCGCGCCGCTTCAAGGGAGAAGAAAGATGAAAGACATGACCAACCTCGACCAATTCGACGTGGGCTTTGACATCCCGGCCAAGCCGGGCATGGCCGAGGCCGACATCCAGACCCCGGCGCTGGTGCTCGACCTCGACGCATTGGAGCGCAATATCAAGAAGATGGGCGATTACGCCAAGGCCCACGGCATGCGCCACCGGGTGCATGGCAAGATGCACAAATCGGTCGACGTGGCCAAGCTGCAGGAAGAGCTGGGCGGCGCGGTCGGCGTCTGCTGCCAGAAGGTGTCCGAGGCCGAGGTCTTTGCCCGTGGTGGCATCAAGGACATCCTGGTGTCGAACCAGGTGCGCGACCCGCAAAAGCTCGACCGCCTGGCGCAGCTGCCCAACCTGGGCGCCCGGACGATTGTCTGTGTCGATGATCTGGCCAACGTGGCAGAGCTGTCAGAGGCCGCGCAGAAACACGGCACCACGATCGAATGCCTGGTCGAGATCGATTGCGGCGCCGGGCGCTGCGGCGTGACCACGACCGAGGCGGTGGTCGAGATCGCCAAGGCAATCGAGGCGGCCGAGGGGCTCAAGTTCACCGGCATCCAGGCCTACCAAGGCGCCATGCAGCACATTGACAGCTTCGAGGCCCGCAAGGAAATGCTCGACATCGCCATCGCTCAGGTCTCCGAGGCGGTCGAGGCGCTCAAGGCCGAGGGCATCTCCTGCGAACTGGTCTCGGGCGGCGGCACCGGATCGTATTATTTCGAGAGCAATTCCGGCGTCTACAACGAGCTGCAATGCGGCTCCTATGCCTTCATGGATGCCGATTACGGCCGCATCCTCGACGAAAAGGGCCAGCGCATCGACCGGGGGGAGTGGGAGAATGCCTTCTTCATCCTCACCCAGGTGATGAGCCACGCCAAGGCTGACAAGGCGATCTGCGATGCGGGTCTCAAGGCGCAATCGGTGGACTCCGGCCTGCCGGTGATCTTTGGCCGCGATGACGTGGAATACGTCAAATGCTCTGACGAGCACGGCGTGATTGCCGATCCGCAAGGCGCGCTCAAGGTCGGCGAAAAGCTGCGGCTGGTGCCGGGCCACTGCGACCCGACCGCCAATGTGCACGACTGGTACGTCGGTGTGCGCAATGGCCAGGTCGAATGCGTCTGGCCGGTCTCGGCCCGCGGCCGCGCCTACTGACATCGGTCGCGCAGGGTGGGCGTTTGCCCACCTTTCCCCGTCACTCCCTTCGCCGGGTGCGCCAACCGCGCGCCCTGCGCCCGATCAAAGGACATCCCATGGGCCTCGACATGACCAAGACAACCATCCTCACCATCGTCCCCGAAGGCGCCATCGCCGGGCTCATCACCCCAGAGGCCGCCTTTGACGCCGTCGAGCAGGTCTTTGCCGCCATGGCGCGCGATGACGCCTACAATTTCCCCGTGGTGCGCGAGGCCATCGGCCACGAGGATGCGCTTTACGGCTTCAAGGGCGGCTTCGACCGCGCTGGCGCGACGCTCGGCCTCAAGGCTGGCGGCTACTGGCCGCACAACCTCGAAAAGCGCGGGCTGATCAATCACCAGTCCACCGTGTTCCTGTTCGATCCCGACACCGGCAAGCCCACCGCCATGGTCGGTGGCAACCTGCTGACCGCCCTGCGCACCGCCGCGGCCTCTTCAGTCTCCATCGCGCATCTGGCGCGCAAGGACGCACGTGTCATCGGCATGATCGGCGCCGGTCATCAGGCGAAATTCCAGCTGCGCGCGGCGCTGAAACAGCGCGACTTCGACAAGGTCATCGGCTGGAACCTGCATCCCGAGATGCTGCCCAACCTCGAAGAGGTGGCGGGCGAGGCCGGTCTGCCGTTCGAGGCGGTCGAGCTGGACGGCATGGCCGACGCCGACGTGATCATCTCGATCACCTCGTCCTTTGACGCCATCCTTGCCGCCGGTCAGGTGGCGCCGGGCACCCATATCGCTTGCATGGGCACCGACACCAAGGGCAAGCAGGAGGTCGACCCGCAGCTGCTGGCCCGCGCCACCGTCTATACCGACGAGGTGGCGCAATCGGTCAGCATTGGCGAGGCGCAGCACGCGGTGGCGCAGGGGCTGATCACTGAGAGCGACATCCGCCAGCTGGGCGCGGTGATCAACGGCACTGATCCGGGCCGCACCTCGGACGAGCAAATCACCCTGTTCGACGGCACCGGTGTCGGGCTGCAGGACCTGGCGGTGGCGGCAGCCGTGGTCGACCTGGCGCGCGAACGCGGCGTGGCGATCGACGTGGAGATCTGAGGCGGCTGCGCCTCGGCACCGCCCGGGCCTGCAGGGGAGAGGCAGGCCCGGGCGAACGATCTGCTTGCAGCAGCGGCCCGTGCCCCCGATACCTGCACGCAGGCCGTTCTCAACCAGCTTCCGGGGCACTGACATGACTGATCTCGACAAGAAGACCACCCACGACGCAGAGCACGATCCCCGCAATGACGAGATCCTGATCTACGTCAACGGCGAGCTGAAGCCCAAGGCCGAGGCGGTGGTCTCGGTCTATGATTCCGGCTTCATGCTGGGCGACGGCATGTGGGAGGGGATGCGGCTCTACAACGGCAAATGGGCCTTCTTCGACGAGCACATGGATCGGCTGTTCAACTCGCTCAAGGCGGTCTCCATCGACCTCGGGATCGGGCCGGACGACATCCTCGAGATCCTCGACAAGACCGCCCGCGCCAACGGCATGACCACCGATGCGCATTGTCGCCTGATGATCACGCGCGGCCGCAAGGCCAAGCCGTTCCAGCACCCGGGCCTCAGCCGCTGGGGTGCCTCCATCGTGGCCATCATCGAGCATTCGAAACCGGTGGACCGTCTGCACTCTGCAGGCATCCGCCTCGCCACGGTGCCGCAGGTGCGCGGCCTGCCGATGAGCCAGGACGCCAAGTTCAACTCGCATTCCAAGCTGAACTGCGTGATCGCCTGTCTTCAGGCCGAACAGGCGGGCGCGGACGAGGGGCTGATGCTCGATCCGCATGGCTTCGTGAACACCACCAACGCCTGCAACTTCTTCATCGTCCGCCGGGGCGAGGTCTGGACCTCGACCGGTGACTACTGCATGAACGGCGTCACCCGGCAGAAGGTCATCGACCTGTGCCGCGACAACGGCATTCCGGTCTTCGAGAAGAACTATTCGCTCTACGAGGCCTACGGCGCCGACGAGGCCTTTCTGACCGGCACCTTCGGCGCCCAGACCCCGGTGGCCGAGATCGACGGCAAGCCGATCGGCTCCGGCGACCGCCCGATCACCCGGCGCATCCGCGACCTGTACAAGGAGCTTGTGGCCAGAAACACCGCCGCCTGAGCGCGCGCTGGCGGGCCGCTGCTTGCGCAGCGACCCGCTCCGGTGATCATCGGTGGATCTTGCCGCCTCAGGCAGTCCGGTTTTCAGGCGACTGCACGATCCGACGTCGGGCGTTCCTCGTGTGCACCGCGCTTTCGAGGTGGAAGTCCAGCAGGGCGGTCAGCAGGCCCTGTTTCGCCTCGGCGGCCGCGGGATCATTCCAGAGGTTGCGCCGCTCGCCGGGATCGGCGACCAGATCGAACAACTGGCCTTCGGTCGAGCCGCGAAACTGCACCAGCTTGTGGGTCTCTGACCGGGCCATCGTCAGATAGCTGGCACCGGTCATGTTCACATCGCCGGCCTGCTCGCAGAACACGTGGCTGCGCCCGGCAAAGGGCGCGCCTTCGAGCGCCGGGTTCAGCGACCGGGCCTCCATCGAGGCGTCGGGCTCGACGCCTGCCCATTCGAGGATCGTCGGCCCCAGATCAAAGAGCTGCACCAGCTCGGTGACCGTGCGCCCGCCGTCAAAGCGCCCCGGCGCCGAGATGATCATCGGCACGCGGGTCACCTCTTCATAGGGCGCCCATTTCTGGCTCAACCCGTGATCGCCCAGGTTGTCGCCGTGGTCCGAGGTGAAGACGACGATGGTGTTGTCCATCCGGCCCCGCGCCTCCAGCGCATCGAGGATGCGCCCGACCTGGGTGTCGATCATCTCGCAGTTGGCATAGTAATACGCCCGCATCCGCTTCAATTCCTCGACCGTCGGGTCGAGCTTCCAGGCGACGCTGTCATGGTCGACCTCGACGTCATGCACGCGCTTTTCGATCCAGGGGGCGGCCAGGCCCGCGAGGTCCTCGTCAGAGACGTCCGGCAGGGGCACATCCCGCGCCATGTATTTCTCGGCCATCTCGGGCGTCGGGTCATAGGGCGGGTGCGGCCCGGGGAAGCCGACAACGAGGAACAGCGGCTTTTCGACGGGCTTGGTCTCGAGCCACCAGCAGGTGGTGTCGCCGATGAAGTTGTCCGATTGCAGCGCCGGAGGCAGGTCCCAGGTAAAGGCGCCCAGCCGGTCCTTGTAGTCGGGGCGCTTGCGGTATTCCTCGCGCTGCTGCTTCTTCAGGCCGTGGCTGGCCAGCGCCTTGTCCCATTCGTCAAAGAACCAGCGGCCCTCCATGTAGCGGTCCTTGTTCTCGACCACGAACCTTTCGTGAAAGCCCGCCTTGGCGTCATAGGGGATGGTGTGCATCTTGCCGATGTTCACGCAGTGATAACCCGCCCCGGCCAGGTCGGAGACCCAGGTCCGGCTCCAAGGCTGGCCGTTGGCCAGAACGCCGTTTGTGTGCGGGTAGTACCCGGTGAACAGGCTGGCGCGGCAAGGCACGCAGGAGGGCGCGGTGACGTGGCACTGCTCGAAGCTGACACCGGTGTTCACCAGCCGGTCGATGTTGGGCGTGTCCATATGCGACGCGCCAAGCGCGCGGATCGTGTCGTAGCGCTGTTGATCGGTGATGATGAAGACGATGTCAGGAGCAGACGACATGGGCGGTCCTTAAAGCTTGAGTTCGTAGAAACGGTCGGCCAGCACGTCGAGGTGCGACTGCATGGCGGTGCGGGCGGCATCAGCGGACCTGCGTTCGAAGGCCCGCAGGATGGCCCTGTGATCCTCGACCGATTGCCGGCGGTTGTCGGGGTGGCGGGTCTGATCGTACCAGAAGGCCCACATCTCGCTCTCGCGCATCCGCCAGAGCTGTGCGACGAAGCCCGAGAGCACGTCGTTTCCGGCGGCCTCTGCGACGCGCTGGTGAAACAGCGCGTCGGCGGCGTCGAACCGGGCGATGTCGTCGATGCTGGCGGCCATCTGATCGTTGGCCTCGCGCATGCCCTGCAGCTGTGCGGGCGTGGCATGGGTGGCGGCAAGCGCCGCGGTCTCGGCCTCGACCAGACGGCGGGCGGCCAGCACCTCTGACGGGGCGGCGCTGTCCGGTTCGCTGGGTACGCCGCGCGCCCGCACCGCCGCGTCGAGGACATAGACCCCGGCACCGACCTTGATCTCGATGTAGCGCATGATCTCCAGCGCAAGCAGCGCCTCGCGCACCGTGGTTCGGCTGACATCAAGGGTCTGCGCCAACTCGCGCTCGGGCGGCAGGCGTTCGCCAGAGGCATAGCGCCCGGTGTCGATCTCACCGGCCAGCTGGCGGGCGATCTGCAGGTAGCGGCGGCTGCCGCCGGGAAGGTCCAGAGGGCTCATGAGGCTTCCTTTTCCAGTCCGGTGCCGCCCTTTCTCAGGCGGGCAAAGACATGTGGCCAGGCGACGGTCAGGATGGCCAGCGCCAGGAACAGCAGCGCATAGGGTCGCGCCAGGATCTCGGTGACATCGCCGTCGGACATCATCAACGAGGCGCGCAACTGCTCTTCGGCAATCGGGCTGAGGACAAAGCCGATCACGAAGGGGCCAAGCGGCACCCGGCAGTATTCCAGGCCCAGGCCGATCACCCCGAAGGCAATCATCACCCAGACGTCGGCAAAGCTCGAATTCACCGCGTAGGAGCCGGTGACGCAGAACACCAGGATCACCGCCATCAGGCCCGAGCGCGGCAGCCGCACGATCTGGGCGATATGGCGCACTGACGCCCACATCAGCACCAACATCAGGATATTGGCCACCAGGTAGGCGGCAATGATGCCATAGGCGATTTCCGGCGCGTTCTGGAACAGCAGCGGGCCGGGCTGCAGGTTGTGAATGGTCAGGGCGCCGATCAGGATCGCCTCGGTCACGCTACCGGGGATGCCCATCGTAATCAGCGGGATCAGCGCGCCGCCGATCGAGGCATTGTTGGCGCTTTCCGCCGCGACGACGCCCGGCTCGTGCCCGGTGCCGAATTTCTCGGGCTCGCTGGAAAGCTGCTTTTCCGTCGAATAGGACATCAGCGCCGCGATATTGGCGCCGATCCCGGGCAGCAGGCCGATCCAAGTGCCGATCACCGATCCGCGCAGCAGTTTGCCGGCGTAGCGGATGTCGCTGCGATAAATCGGCAGCCGTTTCTTGGGGATCGCCATGGTCGTGCTGCTTTGCGGGGTGGCGGCATCGCGCAGGATCTGGCTGATGGCAAAGGCTCCGATCAGCACCGGCAGAAGGCCGAAGCCCGACAGCATGGTGCTTGAGCCGAAGGTCAGCCGCGCCTGGCCGATGGAACTGTCGATTCCTGGCAGGGCAAAGGCCATGCCCAGCGCCGCCGCCAGCAGGCCCTTGGTCAGCGAGCCCTGCGACAGCACCGCCAGCATGACCAGCGCCATCAGCACCAGGGTGAAATACTCCCACGGCCCGAATTGCAGGGCAAAGCGCGCCAGCGCCGGGGACATGCCGGCCAGAAACCCCCAGGAAATGATGCCGCCGACCACCGAGGCCATGATGCCGAGCGCCAGCGCCCTTTCGGCCTTGCCCTGCATCGCCATCGGATAGCCGTCGAAGGTGGTGACGATCGAGGCGGGCGTGCCCGGCATCCGCAGCAGGATCGCGGTGATCAGCCCGCCGGAAATGCCGCCGACATATTCGCCGATCAACAGGGTCACGGCGCCGACCGGGTCCATGTGGAAGGTCAGCGGCAGGGTCAGCGCAATCAGCATCGAGGCGGTGAGCCCCGGGACCGCGCCTACCACGATGCCAAGCGCCGTGCCGACGAACAGGAACAGCAGGTTCTGCCATTCGAACAGAAGAAGGAAGGCGTCGCCCATCGGTTATCCGATCGTGATGTAAAGAAAGTGGCCGAGGATGGTCGAGATCGCCAGCGCCAGCACCAGGCCCAGCCCGGCAAAGACCGCCAGATTGCGCCAGGATCTTGCACCGATGCTCAGGCCCGCGACCGTGACAAAGACCGTGGTCGCCGGGACAAAGGGCAGCCGCAGCACGTCCAGCGCAAAGACATAGGCGACCAGCGCCAGAAAGACCGCAAAGCCCTTGCGCGGGTCAGCTGTGCTTGCTGCCGTTTCCGGCGCGACCCAGCCGTGCCGCAGGCGCAGGCCGGCCCGCACCGACAGGATCGCCGCGAACAACAGCAGCAGCCCGCCAAGAATGCGCGGAAGCGCGGCCGAGCCCAGCGGCTCGAACCGCGGCGGCGGCAGCTCGGCGGCGCCGATGAACAGGGTCACCGCCCCGGCCACCACCAGCAGCGACAGGACAAGATCGGCGATGGAACGGCGCGTCGCTTCGGTCATGGGTCTTCCTCCGTCGGGCGGGCCGATACCGGCCCGCCGCAAAGTTCGCTCAGTTGATGGTCGCCGCAATGGCCTTCAGCGCTTCGAGCTGGCGGGTCGCGTCTTCCATCGAGGCAGCGCCAGAGGTCCAGTAGGGCTGCAGCGTGTTGTTGCGGAAATACTCGGCGATCTCGGGGTCGTTGATCGCCTTTTCCAGCGCCGCTTCCAGTGCCGCGACGTTTTCGTCAGGGGTCGAGGCCGGGGCCAGCCACCAGTTCGGATTGGCCCAGGACACGTCATAGCCCAGCTCGATCGCCGTCGGCACATCGGGCAAGTCGGGCAGGCGATCCCGCCCGAAATAGATCAGCGGCCGCAGCCCGTCGCCCTGCGCGAGGTATTCCGAGGCCGAAAACAGCGCGATATCGGCATTGCCGCCCAGGAGCAGGCGCAGGCGGTCCGCGCCGGAATTGGCGGTGACATAGCGGGTCTCGAAGCCGGCCTCCTTGGCCAGCAGGGCGCCGACGAAATGCGGAATGGTGCCGATGCCGACCGCTTCCACCAGGCTGCGGGGGTTGTCCTTGAGATGCGCGATCAGGTCTTCCATCGACTGGAAGTCGCTGTCGGATCTGACCACCCAGACCGGGCTGCCGCCGCCGGTGTAGCCGATCGACTTGAAGTCCTCGAGCTGGAAGTCGCCCAGACCCATCGCCATCGCGATCAGCGCCTGGTGGTGCCAGTGCACGATGGTGTGGCCCTCAGCGTCGCCGCGGTTCATCCGGTTGACCGCCGCCGCCCCGGCGCCGCCGTCGGCATTGACCACGGCCATCGGCTGGCTCAGCCAGCCCTGCTCCTTGATCTTCTCGCCGATCATCCGGGCGACGACATCGGTCCGACCGCCGGGCTTGAACGGCACGATCACTTCGATGGGCTTGGCCGGAAAGTCCTGCGCGCTGGCAGCGGTGGCGGTGATTGATCCAACCGGTAAAGCCAGCGCGATCGCGCCGATGAGCGATACCAGGGCCGATCTGCGGAAAGTTTTGGTCATTTTGGGGCTCCTCCCGAGGGTGTAGGTTCTGTCTTCTCCCTATTGGACCAACCAATACTGTCGAAATTACAAACTGTCTAGACCAATTTCCGTGGCATGTGGCGCGCGCTGGTTGTCCGACTGGGTACCGTGGCCGGGCTGGAGCAGGTCTATTGCGACGAGATCTTCTCGAAGCTTGATCCGGTGACCTACGGCACGAACTGAGGTTCTGGCTTGCCGGGCGTCCTGCAGGCCCGGCAAATCGATGCGCGAATGGCTGGCGGAGATGGTCTTGACCGTCTCCGCCTAACGGCCGGTTTCTGGGCGCGTAACCTCTTGATGTGTATGGCGACCCCGGCAGGATTCGAACCTGCAACCTGCCCCTTAGGAGGGGGCTGCTCTATCCAGTTGAGCCACGGGGCCGCTTGGGGGCTGACATAACCGCTGGAACGCCTCCTGTCAGCCCGGAAAGACACGGGTCCGAAAAAGTTGCGGCGGGGTTGTGGCGATCGGGTCAGCCTGCGGTGGGGCAATCCGGGGGCGCGGGATGCGGAGGGGCAGGTGCGGGCCCGGGCCGTGCGGTCGTTGCGGACTTGCAGGCCCCGACAGGCCCGCAGGAGGCGTCGGCGAACTTGAACACCCCGGACGGAATGCCTAGTCTGAGCGCGTATAAATCGGGATTATCCAAGTGACCTCAGAGCATAACCGTCCGCTGACGCTTCGCGACGTCTCAGAAGCCTCGGGGGTTTCCGAGATGACCGTGAGCCGCGTGCTGCGCAATCGCGGCGATGTCAGCGCCGCCACCCGCGAGAAGGTGCTCGCCACCGCCAAGCAGCTGGGCTACGTGCCCAACAAGATCGCCGGCGCGCTGGCCAGCCAGCGGGTGAACCTGGTGGCGGTGATCATCCCGTCGCTGAGCAACATGGTCTTTCCGGAAGTGCTCAGCGCGATCAGCGCGGTGCTGGAAGAGACCGAGCTGCAGCCGGTGGTGGGTGTGACCGATTACATGCCGGAAAAGGAAGAGCGCGTGCTCTTCGAGATGCTGTCCTGGCGACCCTCGGGGGTGATCATCGCGGGGCTGGAGCGGTCGGAGGCCTCGCGCGCCATGCTCAAGGCCTCTGGCATTCCGGTGGTCGAGATCATGGACACCGACGGCATTCCGATTGACGCCGCCGTGGGCATTTCGCACCGCCGCGCCGGGCGGCAGATGGCCAAGGCGATCCTCAAGCAGGGCTACGAGAACATCGGCTTCATGGGCACCAAGATGCCGCTGGACCATCGCGCCCGCAAACGCTTCGAAGGGTTCACCGAAGAGCTGGCGCGCAATGGTGTCGAGATCATGGATCAGGAGTTCTATTCCGGCGGCTCGGCGCTGGCCAAGGGGCGCGAGATGACCCAGGCCATGATGGAGCGCACGCCTGACCTCGATTTCCTGTATTACTCCAACGACATGATCGGCGCCGGCGGGCTGTTGTGGCTGATGGAAGCGGGGTACGACATTCCGGGCCGCATCGGTCTTGCGGGCTTCAACGGGGTCGAGCTGTTGCAGGGGCTGCCGCGCAAGCTGGCGACGATGGATGCCTGCCGGCGCGATATCGGCACCCGCGCGGCGCAGATCCTGGTGGAGCGGCTCGAAGGCGACAAGGGCGAGGAGCGGGTCTTCGAGATGACGCCGAAGATCAGTTTTGGCGATACGCTGAAACGTTACTGACGGTGCCCGGCGGCGGCGTTGCCTGGGGGCTCTGCCCCCGTCCCTGCAGGTCTCCCCCGCGGTATTTTCAAACAGAAGAAGCCGGGGGCGGGGTGCTTTTCTCGCAGGCCGGGACATGCTGAGGCTGGACAACCGGGCGGCGCGGCGATTGTTCCTGCATCGCCACGGGCTGGCCGAGACACCCGGCGGGCCGGCGCGGGGCACGGCGCTGGAAGAGGTGATCACGCGGCTGGGCTTTGTCCAGCTCGACAGCATCAACACCGTGGCGCGGGCGCATGACCTGATCCTGTTTTCCCGAAGGCCGCGCTATCGGCCCGACGCGCTGGGGCGGCTGGTCGAGGGGCGGCGGCTGTTCGAGCACTGGACCCATGATGCGGCGGTGATCCCGATGGGGTTTTACCCGGCTTGGGCGCTGAAGCGGCGGCGCGATGCCGAGGTCCTGGCGCAACGCTACCGGGTCTGGCAGCGGCATGATTTCCAGGCCGAGTTCGACCGGGTGCTGGCGATGATCCGCGACCGGGGGCCGGTCTGCAGCAACGATCTCGGCCCCGAGACGCCGCGCAAGGCTGGCGGCTGGTGGGACTGGCATCCGGCCAAGACCGCGCTGGAATACCTCTGGCGCAGCGGCACGCTGGAGATCTGCCATCGCTCGGGCTTTCGCAAGTTCTACGACCTGTCCGAGCGGGTGGTGCCGGAGGCGCTGCGCGCCGAGGCCTGGAGCGAGGCGCAGACCATCGACTGGCTTATGCGCGGCGCGCTGGCGCGGCTGGGGTTCGGCACGGCGACGGAACTGGCGGATTTCTGGGATATCGTCACGCGGGCCGAGGCGCGCGACTGGTGTGCCGCAGCGCTGGCGCGGGGCGAGATCGTCGAGGTCGGGGTTGCCGGCGCCGACGGGGTGGAGCGGGTGCATTACGCCGCGCCGGATGTGCTGGCAGCGGCCGAGGCGGCGCCCGGGCCCTGCCGCCGGTTGCGGGTGCTCAGCCCCTTTGACCCGGCGCTGCGCGATCGCAAGCGGGCCGAGCGGCTGTTCGGATTTCACTACCGGATCGAGGTCTTCGTGCCGGAGGCCAAGCGCCGGTATGGCTATTACGTCTTTCCCTTGCTCGAGGGCGACCGGCTGGTCGGGCGGATCGACATGAAGGCCGACCGCAAGGGCGATGTCCTGAATGTCACCGCGCTCTGGCCCGAGGCCGGGGTGCGCTTTGGCGCCGGCCGCTGTGCGCGGCTCGAGGCGGAACTGGCGCGGGTGGCGCGGCTGGCCGGGGTGACCCAGGTGACGTTTGCGCCGGGCTGGCTGCGGGAGGAGTGAGGCTGTCATGCCTTTGTCACCCGGACGCGCTAGAGCGTGGGGCGTGATTGGACCCGCCTGTCGGGCAAGGCTTATCGGACGACATTTCAGAACGACAGGGTGGGCCCTTTTGGCCCGCCCCTTTCCCTGACGCGCGTCGCCTGACCGATGCGCTGTCTGCACCTCCCGAAAATTCAGCCGCGGCACACCAAAACAGCCCCGCGCCGGGGGCTGTTTTGATCCCGCCCGCTGGCCGGCACAGGCCGACAGGGACCGGCGCTCGGGGAGGAGGCAAGCGCCAGCGTCAGGCGGGAGGGTTGGAACTGTAATGGGTCTAAACCCAAGATGGCATGAGGCCTCTGGCGCTGTCAAGGTAAACGCCTGATATCTAAGGTTAATGGATATAATCCCGATCTCTTGACCCATAAGGGCGCTGCGCCCGCCGTTCCAAACCGGTTCAGGTCGGAGACGGTGGCGCCGCTGGCTATGCGTTGGTCGCAAGGCGGGGTTGTCGCGCTGGCACTGGTGGAAATGCTGCACCTGCACAATATTGTTTAACAACGCACATGACGACAGAAGGACAGACTTCATGGCACAGATGACCACCAACATGATCGACACCCGCCCCGGCATCCTCGAGCGGATCATGGGCTTTCTCGTGAGCATTTCCGAGAACAACAGCCGCCTGCGTCGCGTCGAGTTCCTCAACAGCCTGAGCGATGACGAGCTGTCCGCGCGTGGCATCCGCCGCGAGGACATCGTTCGCCACGTCTTCGCCGACGCTCTGGCCTACTGAGCCGGGCTCAGCCTTCGGGTTTACCCAATGCACGGGCGCGTCCGAATGCCGGACGCGCCCGCATTCGTGACAGATATTGTGCAAGACGGTCGTCGGGGTCGGGAAATTTGGCAGAGATCGCCCAGTTGCAGCAATGGGTCAGGATGATGTCCGGCACGGTCATCATCTCGCCCATGACGAAGGGCCCGGTCAGACGGTCGGTCAGCCGGGTGATATTGGTCGCGTATTCGGCCTTGAGACTGTCCTTGATGGCCGGCACGCGCTGAGCCTCGGGCAGGACGAAACTGTGGCGCGAGGCGGTCCAGAGCAGCGCGTCAAGCTCATCGAGAATGGCGAAGGTGAAGGCATCCTGCCGGGCGCGATCGATGCTGCCGGCGGGATAGGTCAGCGCTTCGTGCTTGTCGGCGAGATAGGTCAGGATCGCCGAGGAATCCGTCAGCGCCGCGTCACCGTCGATCAGCACCGGGATCTTGCCGGCGGGATTATGCGTGGTGACCTCGGACGCATGCGGCCGCGCCGGCACGTGTTCATAGGCCGCGCCCAGTTCCTCGAGCATCCAGAGCACCCGAAAGGTGCGGCTGGCGACGCCGCCGATCACGGTATACATTTTCACTCCTTCCCTCGGATGCGCGCAGCTTAGATCCCGAGCGGCCGCGCCCGCAACCGCGAAGTCGCGCCGCGCCTCAGCGGTTGGCACCCAGCATGGCCAGCCGGATCAGCATGCGTTCGACCAGCGCCATCGCCGGGGCATTCTGCCCGGCCGAACGCAGCTGCAGGTCGGTGTCGGTCAGCAGAGAAATTGCCTGGTCGAGCTTGAACGCGCCCCAGGCGCTGGCCTGGCGGGTCATGCGGTCGCGGCGCGGGCCAAAGATCGGCGGGCGCATGGCGGCGATGCCGCGGGCCGCACCATCGGGATGGCTGGCGGCGGCATGCAGGGCACGGAAATGGCGCATGGCGGCGATCACCAGCGCCACCGGCTGGGTGCCCTGGGCGGCAAGGCGGGCCAGCATCGGGCCGATCTCGCGGGTCTTGGCCTCGGCCACGATATTGAGCACGTCGTCCAGCTCGGCCTCGGTCGAGACCGGGGCGACGGCGGCAATGTCCTCGGGCGTGACCGGAGTGCTGTCGCCGTGCTTGTAGAGCGCCAGCTTCTCCAGCGTCTGGCGGAAATCGCCGGGGTCGAGCGCGCGCGACAGGGTGGTGATATCCTCCATCGCCGCACCGCCGATGGTGACGCCGGCACGGTTGAGCTCTGCCTCGATCTCGGCGCGCGAGGGGGGATCGTCGTAGATCGCCGCGGCATAGGCATTGGGATGGGCCTCGAAGGTCTTGCGGATCTTGGACGTCGCCTTGAGCTGGCCGGCGGTGACGATGATCTGGGCATCGCCCTCGGCCCAATCCTCGAGCGCGGCAAGGATGGCGGGGGCGGCCACGTCCGTCGCCTCGTCGACAAAGGCGACACGGGGGCCGGGGAAGAAGCCGATCGCCTTGACCGCGTCGATCAAGAGCGTCGGCTGCTTGCGCAGGTCGCCACCGGGAATGCGGGTCAGGCGCATCTCGGATTCGCCTTGGGGGCCGACCAGCGCCGCGATCACCTCTTGCCGTTTCAGCGCCACACGCATGCCGTCGGGGCCGTAGATCAACAGGCCCGTGCGGCGCGGATCGGGCTTGGCGAAATAGCCGGGTGCTTCGCGGGGCGAGAGTTTCATGGCTCAGAGATCGGGCGCGGCGAGCACAAGCTCCTGCACCACCCGGTCGGCGAGGATCACCATCATCCGCTCTTCCGCATCGCGCTTGGCTTGCAGGGTGGCGACGGTGGAGCCAGAGGCGGAATAGCCGGTGAAATGCCGCAGGGTGTTGCTGTCGATGACCGAGCCGTCAGCGGCGCGCACCAGCGTATAGGTCACCGTGCCCAGCACCTGATAGCGCGTCAGCGCACCGTCGGAGGTGCTGGCCGAGCTTTCCTCTGACAGGCGGGCATTCAGGGCCAGCCGATAGGGGGCATCCGGCCCGCCGGCGCCGAGGCGTTCCTCGATCCGGCGGGTCAGGACATAGGCGTCCTGGCTGTCAGGTTCCTCGATCAGAACCGAGCCCTGCAACCGGGTGGCGACGCCATTGGTGCCATAGGCCGGGGCAAAGCCGCAGCCCGCGAGCGTCAGCGCCGAGAGGGCACCGACCAGCAGGCTGCGTCGGTCAGACAACCACATTCACGATCCGCCCCGGCACAACGATCACCTTTCTCGGGGCGCTGCCCTCCAGCGCCTTGATCACAGCGTGATGCTCGAGCGCCAGTTTTTCAACCTCTTCCTTGGTGGCCTCGGGGGAAACGCTGATTTCCGCCCGGCGCTTGCCATTGATCTGGATTGGCAGGGTGACCACGTTCTCGACCAGCATTGCCTCGTCGGCCTGCGGCCAGGGGGCGTCGATCACCAGACCTTGGCCGCCGAGCATGGCCCAGATTTCCTCGGCCAGGTGCGGCGTCATCGGCGCCATCAGCTGCGCCAAGGCACGGGTGGCCTCGCGCTTGGCGTCACCACCGGCCTTCGACTTCGCCAGAGTGTTGGTGAAGGCGTAGAGCCGGGCGATGGCGGCGTTGAAGCCGAAGCTCTCGATGCCCAGCGTCACGTCGCGGATCGCCTTGTGCATCTCTTTCAGCAGATCCTCATCGGCCCCTTGCGGGCCCTCCTCGGAGGCTGCGGCCTCGGCGGCGATGCGATGCACCCGGGCGAGGTGGCGCGCCGCAGCCTCGGCCCCGGCGGCGGTCCATTCGACATCCCGCTCGGGCGGGCTGTCGGAGAGGACGAACCAGCGCGCGGTGTCGGCGCCGAAGTTGGCGACGATCTCGGCCGGGTCGACCACGTTGTTCTTGGACTTCGACATCTTGGCCGAGGGGATCACCTCGACCCTTTCGCCGGTCTCGCGCACGAAGACACCGCCGTCGCGCTCTTCGACCTCGGCCGGGTAGTGGAAGATCGGCCGGTTGCCCTCGGTCCGCTCGGCGTTGCGATAGATCGCGTGGGTCACCATGCCCTGGGTGAACAGCGCATTGAACGGCTCGCGGGCGCTCTCGGGCAGGTGGCCGGTGATGTTCATCGCCCGCGCGAAGAACCGCGAATAGAGCAGGTGCAGGATCGCGTGCTCGACGCCGCCGATGTATTGATCGACGTTCATCCAGTATTGCGCGGCCTCCATGTCGGTCGGCGTCGCGGCATGGGGCGCGGTGAAACGGGCGAAATACCACGAGCTGTCGACGAAGGTGTCCATCGTGTCGGTCTCGCGCCGGGCCGGTTTGCCGCAGGCGGGGCAGGCGCAATCGCGCCAGGTCGGGTGCCGGTCGAGCGGGTTGCCCGGCACGTCGAAGGTGACGTCGTAGGGCAGCTCGATGGGCAGGTTTTCCTTCTTCTCTGGCACCACGCCGCAGGCCTCGCAATGTACCACCGGGATCGGGCAGCCCCAGTAGCGCTGGCGGCTGAGGCCCCAGTCGCGCAGGCGAAACTTGGTCACGCCCTGGCCTACGCCATTGGCCTCGCAGAAGGCGATGGCGGCGTCGATGCCGTCCTCGCCGGTCTGCTCGGTCTCGCCGGCAAAGCCCCTGACGTAGATCACCTTTTCCGACTTCGGCGGGACATAGGCCTCGCCGCCGTCTTCGGGCAGATCGCGGCCTTCGTCCTTGGCCGGGGCAAAGGTCGAGATGACGGGCAGGTCGTACTTGCGGGCGAACTCGAGGTCGCGGGCGTCATGTGCCGGGCAGCCGAAGATCGCGCCGGTGCCATAGTCCATCAGGATGAAGTTGGCGATATAGACCGGCAGCTCCCACGAGGTATCGAAGGGGTGGCGGACGCGCAGACCGGTGTCGAAGCCCTTCTTCTCGGCCTTCTCCAGCGCTTCCTCGGTGGTGCCGCCCTTGCGGCACTCGGCGCAGAAGGCCGCGACCTCGGGGTTGTCCTTCTCGAGTTGCCGAGCCAGCGGATGGTCCGGCGAAATGCCGAGGAACGACGCGCCGAGCAGCGTGTCGGGGCGGGTGGTATAGACCTCGACCCGGTCAAAGCCTTCCGGGCCGTCGGTGAGCCCGAAGGCGAACTGCAGACCGCGCGAGCGGCCGATCCAGTTCTGCTGCATCAGCTTGACCTTGGCGGGCCAGTCATCGAGCCCGTCGATCGCCTCGAGCAGTTCCTCGGCCATGTCGGAGATGCGGAAGAACCATTGCGTCAACTCGCGCCGTTCGACCTCGGCGCCCGAGCGCCAGCCCTTGCCATCCTCGACCTGTTCGTTGGCCAGCACGGTCATGTCGACCGGATCCCAGTTGACCACGGCATTCTTGCGATAGACCAGCCCGGCGTCGAGCATGTCGAGGAAGAGCGCCTGCTGGTGGCCGTAGTATTCCGTGTCACAGGTGGCAAACATGCGCGACCAGTCGAGCGAGAGGCCCAGCGGCTTCATCTGGTCGACCATGTCGTTGATGTTGGAATAGGTCCAGTCCTTGGGGTGAATGCCCCGGTCCATCGCCGCGTTCTCGGCCGCCAGACCGAAGGCGTCGAAGCTCATCGGGTGCAGCACGTTGTGGCCGGTGGAAATTTTGTAGCGGGCGATCACGTCGCCCATGGTGTAGTTGCGCACATGGCCCATGTGCAGCTTGCCCGAGGGGTAGGGGAACATTTCCAGCACGTAGTACTTGGGCTTGCCGCCTTCCATCGTGGCGGTGAAGCTTTGGGCCTCGTTCCAGGCCTCCTGCCATTTCGCCTCGATCGAGGCGGCATCGTAACGCGACATCAGCGGTTTCCCTTGGGCGGCTTGCGGTCATCCGCGGTGATATTGCGTGATGCGTCCAGCGTCCAGTGGGGGCGGGGAAAAAGGGGGGGCGGGGTCATTCCTCGCGCTTAACGGTTTCCAGCGCACCCTGCGCGGAGTCAAGGCCGCAGGCCGCCGCGCATCGCCGGCGCGCTCCCATGCGCTGGCGATACCTCGACGTCAGCGCACCGAAAGGAAGTCTTCCGGAGACGGCGGAAATAAAGCGCTGTCGAATTCCCGTCCAATCGCCACCGCGCGCGCCGGCAATGCGCGGCTCGTACCCTAGCGCCCCGCCAGCAAAAACGCCGCCGTCCGCTTGGTCACATAGCCGCTCGCAAAGATCCCCCGGTCCTTCTGATAGGCCTTCAGAGCCGCGCGCGTGCGCTCGTCGAACCGGCCATCGGCCAGCCCGGGCTCGTAGCCCAGACCCATCAGCCGCTGTTCGACCAGCAGCCGGGTGACGGTGTTGGTCAGGATTTCCTGCTCTTCCTCACGGGCGGTTTCGACCACGCGGTTGGTGTCGTCGGCGCGCAATTCACGGATGCGGCTGCGGGCGGCATCGGCGAACTCGGAGTTGCCGTAGCGGTTCAGGAAGTTCTCGTAGGCCTCGAGCGTGTCACGCTCCTGCGCATCACGCCAGGCGCGGCGGGCCTCGCGGGCGGCCTCGTTCTCGCGCGCCGCCTCGATCTCGTCGAGACCGCGGCGCGCATCGGCGGCGTAACGCCCGTCGGGATAGCGCTCGAGATAGGCGCGCAGGCCGGCCTCGGTGCCATTGGCCCCGGTGTCGCGCCAGACGCGATCCTCTTCGCGGCGGGCTTGGTCGGCCTGATCCTCGCGGACCGCGGCGGCGGCATTGGTGATCGCCCGCCATTGCCCGAGGTCGAGATAGCTGGTCACCCGGAACTTGTTGTCGCGCTGCCAGCGCTCGATGGCGGTGCGGGTGCCGCGGCCGAAGATGCCGTCGATGCCGCGGGTGTTGTAGCCCAGAAGCGTCAGGTCGGCCTGGATCTGCCGCCGGTCGCCGCGGCTGAGGTTGAGCGCATCCTCGGCCTCCTTCCAGCGGTTGGCCTCTTCGGCGCTCAGCGCGGCAATCCGGCGCTTGGCCTCGCCGACATAGCGACCGCGGGGATACCGCTCGAGATATTTCAACAGGGCCGGCTCGGTGCCGATGCTGCTGACCGCGGTCCAGAAGCCCTCTTCCTGCGCTTGGGCGCTCAGAGCCTCGGTGTCGACCGGCGGTTGCGCTGGCACCACGCCACCCTCGGTGAAGCCGACGCTGTCACTGAGGAAACCACGTGCCGAAAGCTGTTTCAGCGCCTCGTTCAGGCTCACGCCTTCGCGCAGCAGCCCGGCAAAGATCGCATAGCGCATCCATTCCGCCGTGCCGCTGGCCAGGGTCACCCCCTGCGGCAGCTCCATGCCCTGGGTGCCGCTGCGCAGCCCGGTTTCCTGCGGTGAGAGCGTGCTCGACCGCCCGGCCAGGATCACCGCGCGGCCGGCGGCGGCGTCGCCGGCGATCTCGGCCAGGGCAGACAGCGACACGCCATAGAGCGGCAGGTTGAGCGGGTCGATCTGTTCGTAGGCATCGGTGGCCAGGAACCAGGCGTCGGTGTTGCTGCTGACGATATGACCGTCGATCACGATGATCACCCGGTCGGCGTCGGCGGCACGCTCGCGAAAGGTCTGGGTCGCCTCCATCAGCTCGTTGATTCTGTCGTTGTAGCTGGTGATCACGTCAAAGCCGACATCCTCGAGCCGCTGGCTGATCGCCCGCAGGTCGCGCGCGCCACGCACGTCCTCGAGGTTGCGATAGTCCCAGTTGGACAGCACCAGGGCCAGATCGGCGGCGCTCAGCGGGCTGGCGGCAAGAAGCGCCGCAGCGGCAACGGACCGCAGCAGCGCGCGGGGCAGGGACAGGGACATGATCATTCCTCCCGGATTCAGTCGTAGACGCGGGTATCTTCGATCACAACGCCATCCTTGGGAAGCTCACCGGGCCTCACAAGCTCGACAGCACCGCGTAACTTGAGCACCTCGCGTATGGATGCCTCGTAGAGGGTAGGGTCCGCCGAGCGGCTTTCAAGCCGGACGATCATCTTGTCGCTTTCGCCGTCGCGGGCGGCGATCACCCGGGCGCGGATCACGTCGTCGTGCCGTGCCACCAGTTCCGCCACCTGTTCGGGGCGCACGAACATGCCCTTGATCTTGGTGGTCTGGTCGGCCCGGCCCATCCAGCCCTTGATCCGCATATTCGTGCGGCCACAAGGGCTTGCACCCGGCAGCACGGCGCTCATATCGCCGGTGGCAAAGCGGATCAGCGGGTAGTCGGGGTTCAGCGTGGTGACCACGATCTCGCCGACCTCGCCCTCGGGAACAGGGTCGCCGGTGCCCGGGGTGACGATCTCGACGATCACCCCCTCGTCGATGATCATGCCCTCCTGCGCCGGGCTCTCGTAAGCGATATTGCCCAGATCGGCGGTGGCATAACACTGCAGGCAGGCGATGCCGCGGTCGGCGTATTCCTGCCGGAGCGACGGAAAGAGCGCCCCGCCGCCCACCGCCGCCTTGGTGATCTTGAGCGTCAGGCCCATCTCCTCGGCCTTGTCGAGGATCACCTTGAGGTAATCCGGCGTGCCGGCATAGGCGGTCACCCCGACGTCATGGGCGGCGCGGGCCTGCAGCTCGGTCTGTCCGGTGCCGGCGGGCAGCACCGTGGCACCCACCGCCCGCGCGCCGTTCTCGAAGATCATCCCGGCCGGGGTCAGGTGATAGCCGAAGCAGTTCTGCACGATGTCACCGGCGCCGATGCCGGCGGCATGCAGGAACCGGCCCATGCGCCACCAGTCGTGGCTCACGCCGCCCGGTTCGTAGATCGGGCCGGGCGACTGAAAGACATGCGCGATGTTCGACACCGGCAGCCCGCCAAAGGGCGGCTCGGCCTTCTGTTTCGCCACCAGGTCGGACTTGCGCAGCACCGGCAGGCGCGCCAGGTCCGACAGGTCGCGCACCGGGTCGAGCCCATGGCGCGCCAGCTGCGCATTCAACGCCTCGCGCTGGGCGGCGGCGCGCGCGTCGGAAGAGCGGGTTTCCAGGGCGTCGTAATGGCGACTCATGACTGGGGTTCCTTTGATGAACAGGCGTGGGTAAAGCGGCCGGGCCTCGGCCCGGCGTCCCGGTGGTGCCGGGCAAGGGCCCGGCCTGCGGCGGTCTTCAAATCGTCGTGCGGCGTCAGGCCAGCCAGCGCTTGCGGCGGCGGTAGGAGCGCACGTCGCGGAACGACTTGCGGCCCTCGTCGGACATGCCGAGGTAGAATTCCTTGACGTCGGCATTTTCGCGCAGGTCCTTGGCGGCGCCGTCCATCACCACCCGGCCGCTTTCGAGGATGTAGCCGTAATGGGCAAAGCGCAGCGCCACGTTGGTGTTCTGCTCGGCCAGCAGAAAGGAGACGCCCTCGTTTTCGTTGACCGATTTCACGATCTCGAAAATCTGCTCGACCAGCTGCGGCGCCAGCCCCATCGACGGCTCGTCCAGCAGGATGGTCTCGGGCCGGCTCATCAGCGCGCGGCCGATCGCCGTCATCTGCTGCTCGCCGCCAGAGGTATAGCCGGCCTGGCTCTTGCGCCGCTCTTTCAGGCGCGGGAAATAGGTATAGACCATCTCGAGATCGGCCTCGATCGCGCCCTTGCCGTCACGCCGGGTATAGGCGCCGGTCAGCAGGTTCTCCTCGACGGTCAGGTGTTCGAAACAATGCCGGCCTTCCATCACCTGGATCACCCCGCGCTTGACCAGCGAGGCGGGGTCGAGCCCCTGCACCGTCTCGCCCTTGTAGAGGATCGAGCCCTTGGTGACCTCGCCGCGTTCCGAGTGCAGCAGGTTGGAAATGGCCTTGAGCGTGGTGGTCTTGCCGGCCCCGTTGCCGCCCAGAAGGGCGGTGATCCCGCCCTTGGGCACCGAGAGCGACACACCTTTGAGCACGAGGATCACGTGATTGTAGATCACCTCGATATTGTTGACCTCCAGAAGGGCCTCTTTGGTTTCGGCTGTGGTCGGGGCGGCGTCCAGCATCTTCTTCTCTTTCAAAAATACGCAAGCCCGGCGGCGACGCTTGGTGCCGCCGCCGGAAGATCGGAGACTTACATCTCGCAGGCGTCGTTTACCGGCCAGGGCGCATTGGCCTCGGCGTATTCGGCGGCCTTCTCGGCGACCAGCGCCTCATAGGCCTCGGTGTTCGGCGTCAGGTGGTCAGAGACCTTGACGAACTTCTCGCCGTCCCATTCCAGCATCCAGCCACCCGATTTGCCGGTGTGGTCGGCGCAGGACGTCTTGAACGGCGGCACCATGCCATCAAGACCCAGCTCGGAGATGCGTTCCTCGGTCATGTCGATGTTCTCGAGGCCCCAGCGCAGCTGGCTGGCGTTGATCTCGGCGGTGCCGTACTCTTCCTGAGCGACGCGGATGCCCTCGGCGAGGATGGCCGAGATGATGATGCCGCGGTTGTAAAACACGCCGGCCATCTCTTCCTCGTTCGATTGCGAGTTGCCGGCTTCGACCACGTGCTTCTTGATGTCGGCCACGACCGGTGCGTCGAGGTTCGGGAACGACCACGAGATCGCTTTGTAGCCCTTGCCGTCTTCGCCCACGATCTTCAGGTCAGCGTCATGGCTTGCCCACCAGACGCCGATGAAGTTCTCCATCGGGAACTTGGTCTTGACGGCCTCGGTGATGGCGCCGGCGTTCATCGCGCCCCAGCCCCACATCACCACGTAATCCGGGCGTTCGCGGCGGATCTGCAGCCATTGCGCCGATTGGTTCTGCATCTCCTTCAGACCGACCGGGATCGGCAGGAATTCAAAGCCCTTGGCTTCTGCCATCTGTTCGAACACCGGGATCGGCTCCTTGCCGTAGGGGTGGTCGAGGTGCAGGAAGGCGATCTTCTTGCCGTCGAGGCTGTCCTGGCCTTCGAGGTACTGCACGATCATGTCGGCGGCGTCCCAATAGCCGGCAGGCGTGTTGAAGGCCCACTGGAAGGTCTTGCCGTCCATCATCGGCGAAAAGCCGTAGCCGGGCGCGAGGATCGGGATCTCGTCGACGTTGGTCTTGGGCAGAACCTGCAGGGTGATGCCGGTCGACCAAGGCTGGGTCACGATCGCCTTGTCCTTGGTCTTTTCATAACATTCGGCGCCCTTCTCGGTGGAATAGCCGGTCTCGCATTCCTCGAAGTCGATCATCACGCCGCCGATGCCGCCGTCGCGCGCATTGAGCATGTTCATGTAGTCGGCCTGGCCGTTCATCAGCGGAATGCCGGTGTTGGCAAAGGGGCCGGTGCGGTAGCTGAGGTTCGGGGTATAGAGCCCCTCGGCCAGCGCCGCGCCACCGACGGTGGCCAGCGCCGCCGCTGCGGCCAGTCTGGTAAAGTGTTTCATCTGGTATCCTCCCATGGATTGCTTGGTCAGGTTGTTGTGGTTGGTGGGCCGGCCCCTAGTGCGGGAACGGCCAGAGAATGAGCTTCTCGCGGATCAGCGCCCAGAGCCGTGCAAGGCCATGCGGTTCGATGATCAGGAAGAAGACGATCAGGCCGCCGACGATCATGATGTTCAGGTGCTCGACCATCGCCGAGGAGATCGGGATGCCCAGCGCCTGCGGCACGATGCCCAGCACCACCGGCAGGCCGACGATCAGGATCGCGCCCAGGTAATTGCCGAGGATCGAGCCCAGACCGCCGATGATGGCGATGAACAGGATGCGGAACGACAGCGGGATGTCAAAGAGGTTGGGCTCGGCCGCGCCGCGCCACATGAAGACGAAGAGCGCGCCGGAGACGCCGACCACATAGGAAGACACGGCAAAGGCGGTGAGCTTGGACTTCATCAGGTTGATGCCGATCAGCTCCGCCGCGATGTCCATGTCGCGGGTGGCCTTCCAGGTCCGGCCCAGGTTGCCGCGGGTCAGGTTGATGCAGAGCAGGGTCATCAGGCTGACGATGCCCAGCACCACGAAATACTGCGTCAGCGACGAGGCCTGCGGCCCGGCGACATAGACGCCAAAGGCCTCGAGGTTGGGCACCTGGATCGCGCCCGAGGCGTTGTAGTTGTAGAGCCAGGCCCATTTCTCGAACAGCCACACCAGAAAGAACTGCGCCGCCAGCGTCGCGATGGCGAGGTAGAAGCCCTTGATCCGCAAGCTGGGGATGCCGAAGGCCACCCCGACCCCGGCCGAGAACACGCCCGACAGCAGGATCGCCACGATCGGGTTCATCCAGGGCATCAGCGTGACCATCTTGTAGCAAGCATAGGCGCCCACCCCCATGAAGGCCGCGGTGCCGAGGCTCAACTGGCCGGCATAGCCGGTCAGGATGTTCAGCCCCAGCGCCGCCAGCGCGTAGATCATGATCGGAATGAGCAGAGTCTGAAAAGTGAACTCGCTCGCCGTGAGCGGAAAGATCACCCAGGCAAAGAGCAGGATGATCGCCAGGAGCACGGCATCCTGCCGCACCGGGAACAGCGCCTGGTCGGTCTTGTAGCTGGTCTTGAACTGTCCTGCGGTTCTATAGAGCATTCGTTCTGTTCCGTTCTGTCACGTGGCGGCGTGTCACGTGCGCCCGCCGCTGTCTCTGTCTTCGTGGCAGCGCGCGTCCTGCGCTGCCGGTGCTGTCTGTCGTCACGGCCACTCGGCGGCCTCGCCGGGAAAGTCGTTGCCCTGCGGCTTCACCAGGCAGAACCTGTGACCGGTCGGCGCCTGCATCACCGTCCAGCCCTTGACTGCGCCGATGGTCTCGGCGCCCAGGGCCTCGAGCCTTTGGGCCTCGGCGCCCTGGTCGTCGGTCTCGAGATCGAGATGCACCCGCGGCGCATGATCGACCGCCTGCAGCAGCACCCGGGGTGACCCCTGATGCCCGTCGAACTGGGCATACTTGCCGTCGGGGTCGATCCGGCCCTCCTTGCCCAGGGCGGCGGACCAGAAGGCGCAGGCCTCGGTCAGGTCGTCGGTCTGGCAGTCGATTACGATGCATCCGATGCGGGATCTGTGGCTCATGTCGCTGTCTCCGTGGCGGGCCGGCGCCCGCCTACACCCTCTCGATGATACGTTCGCCGAACAGCCCCTGCGGCCGGAACAGAAGCACCACCAGCGCCAGCACGAAGGCAAACCATGTCTCGGTATTGCCGCCCAAGAGCGGCTGGCCCCAGTAGATCTCGAAAAGCTTTTCCGACAGCCCGATCAGCAGCCCGCCGATGATCGCCCCGGTGATGCTCTCGAGACCGCCGAGCATCAGCACCGGCAGCGCCTTGTAGGCGATGACCTCGAGCGCAAAGGACACCCCGGCGCGCGCGCCCCAGGCAATGCCGGTGACCAGCGCGATGATGCCGGCGATGAACCAGACCAGAACCCAGACCGTCTGCAGCGAGATGCCGACCGAAAGTGCCGCCTGGTGATCGTCGCCCAGCGCCCGGATCGCCCGGCCCATCTGGGTGTAGTTGAGGAAGGCCAGGAGCGCGATCACCAGCAGGGTCGCCACGACAACCACCGTGATATCAAGGTGTTGCAGGATCAGAAGCCCGCCGAAGGGCTCCATCACCGTGTCGCCGGTGGGAATGCCCAGCTCTTCGGTGATCATCACCTTGTTCTCGCCGCCGAAGATGATCTCGCCCAGACCGATCAGGAACAGCGTGATGCCGATCGTTGCCATGAAGAGGATGATGTCCGGCTGGCCCACCAGCGGCCGCAGCACGATGCGCTCGATGCTGACAGCGAGGATGAACATCACCACCAGCGTCAGCCCGACCGAAATCCAGGCCGGAACGCCCATGGCGTGAAGCCCCACCAGCGTCAGCGCGGCAAAGACCACCATGATGCCCTGGGCAAAGTTGAAGATCCGGCTCGAGCGGAAGATCAGGACAAAGCCCAGCGCGATCAGCGCATAGAGAATGCCCGAGACCAGCCCTTCCCAGAGCACCTGCATCAGGAAGTCCGGCGCTTCGACCATGTCGACGAAAGGGGTGATGAATATGTCTTTCAGCATGTCTTCGCTTTCCTGTCACGCGCGTCCCCGGGGTGATCGGGGACACTGCCGTGTTTGCCATGAGGTCCCGGAGCAGGTCCGGGACGCGTCGATGAAATCCTCAATGTGCGACCCCCAGATAGGCGTCGATCACATCCTGGTTGCTGCGCACCTCGTGTGGCGTGCCGTCACCGATCTTCTTGCCGTAATCCATCACCACCACCCGGTCGGAGATATCCATCACCACGCCCATGTCGTGCTCGATCAGGGCGATGGTGGTGCCAAACTCGTCGTTCACGTCGAGGATAAATCGGGACATGTCCTCCTTCTCCTCGACGTTCATGCCCGCCATCGGCTCGTCGAGCAGCAGGATCGACGGCTCGGCGGCCAGCGCGCGGGCCAGCTCGACCCGCTTCTTCAGGCCATAGGGCAGGGTGCCCACCGGCGTCTTGCGGATGTGCTGGATTTCGAGAAAGTCGATCACCTCTTCGACCTTGCGGCGATTGGCGATCTCCTCGTCACGCGCCTTGCCCCACCAGAGCGCCTGACTGGCCATGCCGGCATGCATGTGGGTCAGCCGGCCAGTCATCACGTTGTCCAGAACGCTCATGCCTTCAAACAGCGCGATGTTCTGGAAGGTCCGGGCCACCCCGAGCCGCGCCACCTCGTAAGGCTTCATCGCCGGTCGGCGCGACCCCTTGTACCAGACCTCGCCCTCCTGCGGATGGTAGAACCCCGAGATCACGTTCAGCATCGACGATTTGCCGGCACCGTTGGGCCCGATGATCGCGCGGATCTCGCCCTCCCTGATGTCAAAGGAAATATCCTGGATCGCCACCACGCCGCCAAAGCGCAGGGTGATGTTCTTCATCTCCATCAACACGCCACCGATCTGGCGGCCGTCCTCGGTCACGTAGCCTTCGGTATCCTTCACCGTGCCACCCCCTGCTTCTTCTCTTTCAAAATACGCAGCCCGCCATCGGCCCCCTGCGCCTGCTTCTGACATTCGGCACCCCGGGCGCTGACGGCCCGCCCGGGCCGGAAAAGCCCGCGCCTCATTCCGCAGCCACCGCCCGCGGGGCGACCGGCACGACCTTGGCATCGCGGATCTCCAGCGTCGCGCGGATCTTGCCCTTGCGGCCGTCCTCGTAGGTCACCTCGGTCTCGGTGTAGATGCTGTCCGACCCGTCGTAGAGCGCCGTCACCAGGTCATCGAACTTCTCGCCGATGATCTTGCGGCGCACCTTTCGGGTCCGGGTCAGTTCGCCGTCGTCGGCATCGAGCTCCTTGTGCAGCACCAGGAAGCGATGCACCTGGCAGCCCGACAGCATCTCGTCCTGCGCCACGCTCTCATTGACCTCTTCCACGTGGTTCTGGATCATCTCCAGCACCTTCGGGTGGCCGGCCAGCTCCTGATAGGAGGCATAGGCGATGTTGTTGCGCTCGGCCCAGTTGCCCACCGCCGCGAGGTCGATGTTGATGAAGGCGCAGCAGCGGTCGCGGCCGGCGCCAAAGACCACCGCCTCGAGGATGTTGGGATAGAACTTCAGCTTGTTCTCGACGTATTTCGGCGCGAACAGCCCGCCATCGGCCATCTGGCCCACGTCCTTGGCCCGGTCAATGATCCTGAGATGCCCGGTGTCCTCCTCGAAGAAGCCGGCATCCCCGGTGGCCACCCAGCCCTCGGGGTCCTTGGTGTCGGCGGTGCTCTCGGCGTTCTTGTAGTATTCCACGAAGGTGCCCGGCGAGCGGTAGAAGACCTCGCCGTTCTCGGCGATCCTGATCTCCACCCCCGGGGAGGGCACGCCGACGGTGTCGGACCGCACCTGGCCATCAGGCTGCTGGGTGATGAAGACCGAAGCCTCGGTCTGGCCGTAGAGCTGCTTGAGGTTGATCCCCAGCGAGCGGTAGAAATCGAAGATCTCCGGCCCGATCGCCTCGCCGGCGGTATAGCCGACGCGGACGCGGCTGAACCCGAGGGTGTCCTTCAGCGGCCCGTAGACCAGCGCCTCGCCCAACCGGTATTTCAGCCGGTCCATCAACCCGACCTTGCCACCATCGAGGATCGTCGGGCCGACCTTCTGGGCATGGGCCATGAAATGGTGGAACAGCCGTTGCTTGAGCTTGCCGGCGTCCTCCATGCGGATCATGATCTGCGTCAGCTGGGTCTCGAAGACCCGCGGCGGCGCAAAGTAATACGACGGCGCGATCTCGCGCAGGTCGGTCATCATCGTGTCGGCGCTTTCCGGGCAATTCACGCAGAACCCGGTCCAATAGGCCTGGCCGATGGAAAAGATGAAATCGCCCACCCAGGCCATCGGCAGATAGGCCAGCACCTCGTCACCGGCGCGCAGCTTGTCGAATTCGGACGAATTCTTGGCGGTCTCGATGATGTTGCGGTTCGACAGCACCACGCCCTTGGGCTTGCCGGTGGTGCCCGAGGTATAGAGCATCACGCAGGTGTCGTCGTAATCCAGCTTGCTGCGGCGGCGCTCCAGCTCGGCCGAGAATTCCTGCTCGGCGGCGCGGCCCTGATCCTGCACGCGGGTGAAGTGGTGCAGCGTGGTGTGGTCGTATTTCCGCAGGCCGCGCGGATCGACATAGATCATGTGCTCGAACTGCGGCAGGCTCTTCTGCACCTCGAAGACCTTGTCGACCTGTTCCTGGTCGGCGGCGATGACGAAACGTGCGCCGCAATGGCCAAGCACGTATTCCATCTCTTCCGCCACTGCGTCCTGGTAGAGCGGCACCGGCACGGCGCCCACCGACTGTGCGGCGACCATCGACCAGTAGAGATAGGGCCGGTTGCGGCCGATGATGGCGACGAAATCGCCTTCGTTGATGCCGAGATTGAGCAGGCCGAGCGCCAGGGCTTCGATTTCCCGCGCGGTGTCGGCCCAGGTCCAGCTCTGCCAGATGCCAAGGTCCTTCTCGCGGTAGGCGGGCTTGCCTGCGTATTGGGTCGCATTGCGCTTCAACAGCGCCGGAATAGAGCGCAGATCTGCTGCGCCCCGAGACGTGTCAGTCAACTGATGTCCTCCCTTTGCCCCGTTTTTCGGGGCTGACCGCTGATGCGATTCTGCTGTCCATTTGGTCTGGCCTCAGGCTGGCGGTCAACTTTTTCCTTATCTTTTCCGAAATCTTACGAATTCTTACGGCGGCCATCAGGGTTAATCACCCGCCGTTAGCAAAGTCTTAGATGTTGATCTGCGACACAGGGAAAAGACGCGAACACGGAGGCCTGGATGCAGGGTCTGCTCACTTTCATTCAGGATCTCGGCTACATGGCGCATGGGCTCTGCCTGATGTGGGAGCCCTGGCTCATCGCCCTGTTCGTTGGGTCGGACCTGCTGATCTTTGCAGCCTACTTCCTGATCCCGGTGGCGCTGCTGCGCGTGCTCAAAGCGCGGCCCGACGTGCAACTGGGCGGTCTGCCCAGGCTCTTTGCAGCCTTCATCCTGCTCTGCGGGTTGACCCATCTGGTTTCCGTGGTCACCCTCTGGGTGCCGATCTACGAGGTGCAGGGCGCCTTCAAGCTGGCCACGGCGCTGGTCTCGATGGCGACGGTAGCGGCGCTCTTTCCGCTGATCCCCAAGATCGTGGCCCTGCCGTCCCCGGCGGTGCTGGGCGCGGCCAATGACCGGCTGAGCGAGGAGATCGAGGCGCATGAAGATGCGCTGGTGCAGCTGCGCCGCGCGCGCAGCCGGCTCGAGGACAAGGTGGCCGAGCGGACCCAGGCGCTTGAACGGACCAACGAGGAGCTCAACATCGTGCTGAGCGAGGCCGGCAACCGCGCCGCCAACCTCAAGAAACTGATGGAGGCGCTGGCCCGCCGCACCGCCAGCGAGACCTCCGACATCGCCGATTTCCTCGAACGCTTCCAGTCACGGATCAGCGCCGTGGTCGAGGCCTCGGATGCGCTGACCCGTTGCGATGGCAGCTTGCCGGAAACGATGCAGGAGCTCGCCGAGGCGCAGCTTTCGGCCTACATCGCGGCCTATCCCGGGTCGATCCGGATCAGCGGCGAGAACCGGCAGCTGTCGCAGGTGGCCGCCCGTCAGATCGGCTTGGCGCTGAACGAACTGGTGACCAATGCGGTCAAACACGGTGCGCTGCGCGACGCCGAGGGCACGATCCGGATCAACTGGTCGCGCTACCGCGGCTGGCCCGATGGCGAAGAGCGCTTTCAGATGCACTGGACCGAGACGCTGTCACCCGCAGTCCGCAAGGAACTGGAAGAGCGTGACCTGCTGCAGGGCGGACGGGTGGGGTTCGGCACCCGGGTGCTCAGCCTGTCCGTGCCGCGCCGGCTGAACGGCCGGGCCGAGATCGACTTTCTGGCGGATGGGCTGTCCTATGCGCTCGACCTGCCGCTCGACTGCGTCAGTTGCTCGGGGGCCGACCTCTGCGGTCTCGATCATCCGCTGCGCCCGGTGCGCGGCGATCCCCCGGAGGCACCGGCCGAGTTTCCCCAGACGCATGCCGAGCCGGCAAAGGTTGAACGGCAGCGGCGAAGCGCGTAACTCTCTCGGGCCAAGCGAGCCGGGGGGACGTCGCCGCCATGCAGTTTACCGACAGACACCACTCGGACCTGACCCAGGCCGGGCTGAACCTGATTCAGCAGGCGCTGTCGATATACGGCCGCGACCTGCGGCTGGTGCAATGCAATCGCCGCTTTCAGGAGATGTTCGACCTGCCCGAAGCGCTGGTCACCGTCGGCGCCGGCTTCGAGGACACCATCCGCCACCTTGTGGCCCGCGGCGAATATGGCGAGGTTGCCAACCCCGAGGAATTTGTCGCCACCCGCGTCCACCAGGCCCGCGCCTTCGAGCCGCATTACATGGAGCGTCCCCGCGCCAATGGCCGCTGGATCTCGGTCGAGGGCGCGCCGATGCCGCAGGGCGGCTGGGTCACTGTCTATACCGACATCACCCGCACCAAGGAGCAGGAGCAGCTGCTGCGCACCCGCTCCGAACTGCTGTCGGAAGAGGTGCTGAAACGCTCCGAGCAGCTGGCCGCCACCAACCGGCAGCTCGCCTCGACGATCAGCGCGCTCGAGGAAACCCAGCGCCAGCTGCGCGCCATCGAGGCCCGCACGCGGCTCACCACCGAGATGATGCCGGCGCATATTGCGCACGTCGATTCCAGCGGCCGCTACACCTATTCCAACCAGAAGCTCAACTCGGTGATCCCCGGCCGCCCCTCCGACATCGTCGGCATGTCGATCGCCGAGGCGCTGGGCCCCGACGCCTTTGCCAAGGTGCGCCCGCATCTCGACGCGGCGCTGGCGGGCCAGCCCTCGACCTTCGAGTTCACCGATGCCCCCAGCCTCCGTCGGATCCGCGCCTCATTCACCCCCGATCAGAGCGAGAACGGCGTCTACATCCTGTCGATGGATGTCACCGAGGAAACCCAGACCCGGGTCGCCCTGCAGCAGACCCGCCGCCGCGAGATCGCGGCGCAGCTGACCAGCGGGCTGGCGCATGACTTCTCCAACCTGCTGACGATCATCCTCGGGATGCAGTCGAAACTCGGCCGGATGCCCGGCCTGCCGGACGAGGCCGCGCCGCTGATCAGCGCCACGCTCAGCGCCGCCCGGCGCGGCGGCACGCTGCTCGGCCGCATCGCCGACATGACTGCCAGCCGCCAGCATCAGCCGGTGCCGACGCGGATCGAGCCTTTCCTGCAGGAGCTGTCGACGCTGGCCGGCCCCAGCCTGCCGCAGGGCGTGACCTTGCGGATGTCGTCCGACGTGCCGGGCGCCATCCTGCTCGATCGCGGCATGTTGCAGGATTCGCTGCTCAACCTGATCCTCAACGCCCGCGACGCCTGTGGCGCGCGGGGCGAGATCACCCTGACCGCCCGGATCGAGGCCGCCACCTGGCTTCGCTTCGAGGTGCGCGACACCGGCCCCGGGTTTACCGAAGCGGCGCTGCGCCACGGGGCCGAGCCGTTCTTTACCACCAAGGGCGGCGAGGGTTCGGGGCTGGGGCTCGCCATGGTCTATGACGCCACCAAGCTGGCCGGTGGCGACCTGAAGCTGTCGAACACGCCGCAGGGCGCGCGGGTGCTGCTGCGCCTGCCGCTGCGCCCGGCGCCGGAGGTCGAAGAGGCCGAGCCCGGCATGGTGCTGCTGGTCGAAGACAACGCCGACCTGCGCGGCACCGTGCGCGAGATGCTGACCGGCCTCGGCTGCCGTGTAGTCGAGGCTGCCTCGGTCGCCGAGGCCGAGGCGCTGATCGCGGGCCTGCCCGAGATCACCTCGGTGCTGACCGACATCCAGCTCGAAGGCCCGGAAACCGGGCTCGACCTCGCGGCGCGCTGCGTGGTGCCGGTGGCGCTGATGACCTCGCTGCCCGCCGATCACGCGCTCTATCGCGCCGGCACGGCGCTGGGCCCGGTGCTGCGCAAACCCTTCGGCGCCGAGGACCTTGCCGCCGCGCTGGGCCAGTCGAGGGCCATGGCATGAGCGAAGCCCCCCTGATCACCATTCTCGACGACGAGCCCGAGATCCGCCGGCTTCTGGCCGACACGCTGGAAGAGGCCGGATTTCGCACGCTCAGCTTTGGTCGCGCCACGGAATTCGAGGCGGCGCTGCGCCGCACCACGCCGGATGTCTGCCTCGTCGATCTCAGCCTGCCGGACCGCGACGGGCTGTCGCTGGTGCATCGGCTGGCGCTCGAGCAGGGCGCTTCGGTCATCATCATCTCGGGCCGGGCCGAGGTGCAGGACCGGGTGATCGGGCTGGAGCTTGGCGCCGACGACTACATCATCAAGCCCTTTGATCCGTCAGAAGTGGTGGCCCGCATCCGCGCCCGTCTGCGCGCCGCGCGGCCGGCGGTGCAGGCCGGTCGGATCGCCAGTTTCAGCGGCTGGCAGGCGGATTTCGACGCCTATACCCTGCGCAACGAGGCGGGCGACGTGGCGAGCTTTTCCCATGCCGAGGGTGCGGTGCTGCGGATGTTCCTCGAAAGCCCCGGCCGGCTGATCACCCGCCAGCAGATGCAGGAGACGCTGGGCGGCGCCGCAGGAGAGAGCTTTGACCGGGCGATGGATGTGCGAATTTCGCGGTTGCGCACCAAGCTGGGCGAAGACCCCAAGAACCCGCGGCTGATCAAGACGATCTACGGCGCCGGCTATATCTTCTTGGGCGAGGTCAACTGGCGCTGATCAGAGCCCCAGGCCCAGCCGCACCATCGGCAGCAGGGTCGCGGCCAGAACGCCGACGATCCCGCCGATCACCAGCCGGATCAACGGCCGCCCGAGCCGCGGCCCGGCCAGCCCGAGGACGCCGCAGACGAAGGCGTAATATGACACGGTGATGATATCCACGGCCGCAGCCTAGCACGAAAAACCCGCGAATTCAGCCTTTTGCATCAGGTTGAGCGGCGAAATTCGCGGATGATGTGATATGCTGCCCCGGGTCACATCACAAAGGGGGAGAACCGCATGACCAGTCTGGAATTCTACACTGCGCTCAGTGCGCTCTGGATCGCGCTTGCCTGGGTGCCCTACATCCTCGACCGGATCGCGGTGCGCGGTCTGATGGGGGCGCTGGGCAATTTCGATCCGCAGGCCATCCCGCAATCGGCCTGGGCGCAGCGGGCGATGCGGGCGCATACGGTGGCGGTCGAAAGCTTCGTGGCCTTCGGCCCGCTGGCGGTGCTGGCGATGATCCGGATGCCGGAAGACGGCTATCCGGGCCTGCTGGCGATGACCTATTTCCTCGGTATCTTCGCGCATTACATCATCTACTGTCTCGGCATTCCGGTGCTGCGCACATTGGCCTTTGCGCTGGCGGCGCTGTCGACGGTCGGGCTGGGGCTGCGGGTTCTGGGCGTATACTGACCGCCGCAAGCGTGGTGGGCGTGTCACGTTGCGAAACCTTGATTGATGTTTCGCGCGTGTTCGCCTATTGTTCGCTTGCTTCACCGGGGCAGGATACGCAACATGTTCGATATGCAAAACGAAGCAGCTCAAGATCTGGAGAAATTTCTGGGTGACCAGAAATTCGGCACCGTATTGGCCGACCCGCCCTGGCGGTTCACCAACCGGACCGGCAAGGTCGCGCCCGAACACAAGCGTCTTGCGCGCTATCCGACGCTCGATCTCGACGCGATCTGCGAGCTGCCGGTGGCCGATCACCTGATGGATGCGGCGCATTGCTATCTCTGGGTGCCGAATGCCCTTTTGCCCGACGGGCTGCGGGTGCTCGAGGCCTGGGGGTTCGAGTACAAGTCGAACCTGATCTGGCACAAGATCCGCAAGGATGGCGGGTCCGACGGTCGCGGGGTGGGGTTCTATTTCCGCAATGTGACCGAGATCGTGCTGTTCGGCGTGCGCGGCAAGAACGCCCGCACCTTGCCGCCGGGGCGGCGCCAGGTGAACATGATCCAGACCCGCAAGCGCGAACATTCGCGCAAGCCGGACGAGCAATACGAGCTGATCCAGGATTGCAGCTGGGGGCCGTATCTCGAGCTTTTCGGTCGCGGTGTGCGCGAGGGCTGGACGGTCTGGGGCAATCAGGCCAGCGACGATTACAAGCCCGACTGGAAAACCTATTCCTACAATTCCTCGGTTGCCGCCGAATAGGCGCCCGTCCCGGACCTGATCCGGGACCTCATGGTCGACATTTTGCTCTGCTGTGGAGGGGGAGGCCCCTGATCAAGTCCGGGGCGGCGGAGGTGCGGGGTGCCTTGCGCGGCGACTGACGATCTCGACAGGCGCGGAATCAAGGCCGTCAGGCCGCCGCGCCATCGCCGACCCGCCCCCTGGGCGGCGATTTGGTTGCCGTGCGCGCCTCGCTCTGATTTTTTCCGGACTTGGCGGGGATAAAGTGCGGTTGAACGTCTGTAGTTCGCCACCCCGCGGGTCGGCGATGGCGCGGCTTGCTCCAGGTGGCCCAGAGGCCCCGGATCAGGTCCGGGGCGCGACGGCACGGGTTACAACAGCCGCGCTTCCTCGGCGACCTCCTGCGTGCCCTCCAGGTCGACCCGCTCCAGCCCGATGCCGATCAGGATCAGCGGGCAGGGGTTGCCGACACCGCGGCGCACCCGGTCCTGCAGCTTCTCCCAATGGGTGCTGGCCGTGCCGAACTTGTCGGCGACAAAGGCACGGGCAAAGGCCTCGCGGAAGCTGAAACCGGCGCGCATCTGCCGGGCCACGATCACCCGTTGCCGCGCGGTGCGTTCCTTCATGTCGAAGGCCACCAGCCCCTCTTCGTCTTCGACCCCGTGGCGCGCCAGGCAACCGGCCACCAGATCGGTCATCTGCGCCTGCAGCTCGGCGCCCCGGGTCACCACCACGCCAAAGCTGATCGCCGAAAGCGCGTGCAGCCGCTGGAAGTTCTCGAGATCGCGGTCGAAGAACGGGTCCTTGTTGTTCCACTCGATCTCCAGCGCGATGGTGCCCTTGCGCCCGCGACGCACATGGTCGATCTCGTGGCTGATCGCCTCGCGCTCGATGCCGTCGATGGTGGCGCGCTGGATGAAGTTGTGCTTGTGCCAGCCCTTGGCCGCCAGATCGCGCCGCAGCCGCTGGGTCGAGCCGGCCTCGCCGCCGCCGCTGGCAATCAGGTCCTGGGCCGAGATGCGAAAGGTCTCGAGCGCGACGCAGAGCTCTTCCATCTCGGCCGGGAAATCATGCGCGACGATGGCCTGCGCATGGTTGGTGGCGGCCACCTGATAGCCGATCTCTGCAAGACGCTGAAACATGCGCCGACCCTAGAAGCCCCGCGCCGCCGCGACAATAGCGGCGCGAGGGCCCGCGCCTATTCCGCCGCCACGGCGTCTTCGGCCTTTTCCACCCGCACGGCCGAGAACTTGAACTCGGGGATCTTGCCATAGGGGTCGAGCGCCGGGTTGGTCAGGATGTTCGCCGCCGCCTCGACATAGGCGAAGGGCAGGAACACCATGTCGGGCGCGATGGCGCGGTCGGCACGGGCCATGACGGTGATCGCGCCGCGCTTGGTGGTCAGCCGCACCATGCCGCCGGGTTCCACGCCCAACTGCCGCAGGGTCGACGGATGCAGCGAACAGTTGGCCTCGGGCTCGACGGCATCGAGCACATGGCTGCGCCGGGTCATGGACCCGGTGTGCCAATGTTCCAGCTGCCGCCCGGTGGTCAGGATCATCGGGTACTCGGCGTCCGGCACGTCATCCGGCGCGACGATGCTGGCCGGGGTGAACCTGGCCCGCCCCTCGGGGCGCGGGAAACCGTCCCCAAAGACAACCGGCTGGCCGGGGTCGGTCTCTGACAGCGCCGGGTACATCACGACGTTCTCGGTCTCGAGCCGGTCCCAGGTGATGTTGGCCAGCGAGTTCATGTTAAGCTTCATCTCGTCGAACACCTCGCGCGGGCTCTCGTAGTGCCAGTTCAGCCCGCAGCGTTTCGCCAGATCGACCGTGATCTTCCAGTCCTCGCGCGCCTCGCCCGGGGACGTCACGGCGGGCCGGCCCATCTGCACCTGACGGTTGGTATTGGTCACCGTGCCGGTCTTTTCATAGAAGGCCGAGGCCGGCAGGATCACGTCGGCGTAATTCGCCGTCTCGGTCAGGAAGATGTCCTGCACCACAAGGTGATCGAGCTTGGCCAGCGCGTCGCGGGCATGTTCGACGTCCGGGTCCGACATCGCCGGATTCTCGCCCAGGATGTACATCGCCTTGATCTGGCCGTCATGCACTGCATCCATGATCTCGACCACGGTCAGGCCCTTCTGGCCGGAGATCTCGCCCTCGCCCCAGACCTCGTGAAAGGCCGAGCGCACGCCGTCGTTCTCGACGCTCTGGTAATCCGGCAGGAACATCGGGATCAGGCCGGCGTCAGAGGCGCCCTGAACGTTGTTCTGACCGCGCAGCGGATGCAGCCCGGTGCCGGGCCGGCCGACCTGGCCGGTCATCAAGGCCAGCGAAATCAGGCAGCGCGAATTGTCGGTGCCGTGGATGTGCTGCGACACGCCCATGCCCCAGAAGATCATCGCAGACTTGGCGGTGGCAAAGGTTCGGGCCACGTCGCGCAGCACCTCGGCCTCGATGCCGCAGACCTCGGCCATGCGTTCGGGCGGGAAGTTTGCCAGATGCGCCTTCTCGGCCTCCCAGTTCTCGGTGAAGGCCTCGATATACTGCCGGTCGTAGAGCTCTTCCTCGACGATCACATGCATGATCGCGTTGAGCATCGAGACATCGGTGCCGGGGCGGAACTGCAACCGGTGCGAGGCATGGCGCTTGAGGCCCACGCCGCGCGGGTCCATCACGATCAGCTTGCCGCCGCGCTTGGTGAACTGCTTGAAGAAGGTGGCGGCGACGGGGTGGTTCTCGACCGGGTTGGCGCCGATGACGATGGCCACGTCAGCGTTCTCGATCTCGTTGAAGGTGGCGGTGACCGCGCCCGAGCCCACGTTCTCCATCAGCGCCGCCACGCTCGAGGCGTGGCAGAGCCGGGTGCAATGGTCGACGTTGTTGTGGCCAAAGCCCTGGCGGATGAACTTCTGGAACAGATAGGCCTCTTCGTTGGTGCATTTGGCCGAGCCGAAGCCCGCCACCTCGCGCCCGCGGCCCTTCAACCCCTTGGCGGCAAAGTCCAGCGCCTCGTCCCAGCTGGCCTCGCGGAAATGCGTCATCAGGTTACCCGGATCGACGTTCAGCCCCTTCGCGGGCGCATCCTCGCGCCGGATCAGCGGTTTGGTCAGCCGGTGCGGGTGGTGGATGTAATCGAAGCCGAAGCGGCCTTTGACGCAGAGCCGGCCTTCATTGGCCGGGCCGTTCACGCCGTCGACGTATTTGACGCGGCCGTCCTTGACCTTGAGCGAGACCTGGCAGCCGACGCCACAGAACGGACAGATCGAGCGGACCTCTTCGTCGTAGTCCTTGCTGTCACCGATCTGCGCGTCGTCCAGCACCGAGGCCTCCATCAGCGCGCCGGTGGGGCAGGCCTGAACGCATTCGCCGCAGGCGACGCAGGTGCTTTCGCCCATCGGGTCGTCGAAATCGAACACCGGATAGGCGTCATGGCCGCGGCCGGCCATGCCGATCACGTCGTTGACCTGCACTTCGCGGCAGGCGCGGACGCAGAGGTTGCACTGGATGCAGGCGTCGAGGTTGACGCGCATGGCGACGTGGCTGTCGTCGAGCAGCGGAATGCGTCCGGCCTCGAGCGTCGGCAGGCGGCTTTCGGTGACGCCGGCCTTGTCGGCCATGTCCCAGAGATGTGACGAGCTGTCATGCGCCGCGGGGCGGTCGGGCTGGTCGGCGACCAGCATCTCGATCACCATCTTGCGGGCGGATGTCGCGCGGGCGCTGTCGGTGGTGACCTTCATGCCCTCTGACGGGGTGCGGATGCAGGACGCGACCAAAGTGCGCTCGCCCTCGACCTCGACCATGCAGGCCCGGCAGTTGCCGTCGGGGCGATAGCCCGGCTGCGGCTTGTGGCACAGATGCGGGATCACAAGCCCGCGGCCATGGGCCACCTCCCAGATCGTCTCGCCGGGTTGGGCCTCGACCTCGCGGCCATCAAGCGTGAATCGGATTGTCTCGGACATGCGTATTTCTCCCGTCTCCCGCTGGACTAGAGCATGTCCGCCGCCGGGGGTCAGGGTCAATCCCGACACCTGCGCTGGAATATGCGGCGCGCGGGTTTCCGATAGCGGACTCAGGTCGCCAAAGACGACCATGCGGCGCAGGCGCCGCTTTGGCCGCGCGACGGGGGTTGACGCACTTTCCACCGGTGCCAAGGCCGGATAACTAGGGGCAAACCCGACGAAAAGGCCCCGCATGACCCATATCACCCTCATCCGCCATGGACAGGCCAACACCCACGCCACCACGGCCGAGGATTACGACCGGCTTTCCGATCTCGGCCAGCAACAGGCGGTCTGGCTGGGCGAGTATCTGCGTGCCACCAAGGCCGAGTTCGATCACGTCTGGGCCGGCGACATGTCGCGCCACCGCGCCACCGCCCGCGGCATGGGTCACGAGGCGCCGCAGATCGACGCCCGGCTGAACGAGTTCGACTATTTCACCATCGCCCGGTTGGCCGAGCTGGAAAAGGACCTGCCCGCACCGCAAAGCTCCGAGGAGTTTGCCCGCAACATCCCGCAGCTGATGGAGTTCTGGCGCGACGATGCCTTTCCGGACGCGCCGGAGCGCTTTGCCGATTTCGAGGATCGGGCGCAGGGCGCGGTGGACGACATCCTCAGCACCGGCGGCCGGGCGCTTGTGGTCACTTCCGGCGGGTTGATTTCGATGGTGCTGCGGCAGGTCCTGCGGCTCGACATCCCCGAGATGACCCGGCTGATGTTCCTGCTGCGCAATTCCTCGTTGACCGAGATCGAATATGTGCACGGCCACCTGATGCTTTCGGTCTACAATGCCGTGCCGCACCTCGCGGCGCCCGAACGCGTGTTCGCGCAAACCTATATCTGAGCCCATGAAGGACAGCTGATGACACATCTCTGGGTCCGCGCCGAGCAACGCGCCAACGAGGAACGGGTGGGCCTGACCCCCGAGGGCGCGGCAGAGCTGCTGAAGGCAGGGCTCAGGGTGACGGTCGAGGAGAGCTCGGTCAGGGCGATCCCGATCGACGGCTACCGCGCGGCGGGCTGCGAGATCGCGCCCGAGAACAGCTGGCCCGAGGCGCCGGGCGATGCGATCATCTTCGGCCTCAAGGAGCTGCCGGAGGATGGCACGCCGCTGTCGCATCGGCACATCATGTTCGGCCATGCCTACAAGGGCCAGCCCGCGGGGCAGGTGCTGCTGCGCCGCTTCAAGGCCGGGGGAGGCACGCTGTACGACCTCGAATACCTCGTCGACGAGAGCGGCCGTCGGGTCGCGGCTTTTGGCTATTGGGCGGGCTTTGCCGGCGCTGCGGTGGCGCTGCGCTGCTGGGCGGCGCAGCAGGAAGGCGGGCTTTGCGGGCCGGTGGGGCCACATCCCTCGGCCGAGCATCTCAAGGCCGATCTGGAAGAGGCGCTGTCGCAGACGGGCAGGCCGCGCCCCGATGCCATCGTGATCGGCGCCAAGGGGCGGGTCGGCTCTGGCGCGGCAGACCTTTGCGATGCCATGGGCGTAGCGGTCTCCGGCTGGGACATGGAGGAAACCGCCCACGGCGGGCCGTTCCCGGAAATCCTCGACCATGACATCTTTCTCAACTGCATCCTCGCGCGTCCCGGCACCCCGGTCTTCGTGCCCGCCACGGCCAAGACCGCGCCCCGCCGCCTGAGCGTGATCGGCGACATTGCCTGCGATCCTGACAGCGACTTCTCTCCGATCAAGGTCTACGACCGCACCACCACCTGGGGCGCGCCGGCGCTGCGCGTGCATGACAGCCCGCCGCTCGATGTCACCGCGATCGACAATCTGCCCTCGATGCTGCCGGTGGAAAGCTCGCAGGATTACGCCGCACAGCTTCTGCCCTCGCTTCTGGCGCTGGGCGATCTCGAGGCTGGTGTCTGGGGCCGCGCCAAGGCAGAGTTCGACCGGCACAGCGGCGAGGTGTAAGACATGACGATCCATTGGTGCGGCACCGGTCTCTCGGCCATTCCCGGCCTGCGGCGGCTGATTGCGGCGGGACACGAGGTCTCCGTCTGGAACCGCACCCTGGACAAGGCGCGTGATGCGGTGGGCGATCTGACCAGGCGGATCGAGGTCTTCGACATCGACGCGCTGGGCGCCGAAGTGCAGCCCGAGGATGTCATCGTCTCGATGCTGCCCGGCGACTGGCACGTGCCGCTGGCCGAACTGGCGCTGGCCAAGGGCGCGCATTTCGTCTCGTCGAGCTACATCACGCCGCAGATGCGGGCGCTGCATGCCAAGGCGCAGATCAAGGGGGTGAGCCTGGTCAACGAGGTCGGTCTCGACCCCGGGATCGATCACCTGATGGCGCATGCGCTGGTTTCGGACTATCGCAACAGCCCGCGCTGCGATGCCTCCAACGCGCTGAATTTCCTCAGCTATTGCGGCGGCATTCCGAAGCACCCGAACCCCTTCCGCTACAAGTTCTCCTGGTCGCCGCTGGGCGTGCTCAAGGCGCTGAAAAGCCCGTCGAAATCGATCCGCAACTACCGCGAGTTCGAGGTCGCGCGGCCCTGGGATGCGCTGGGCCACTACCAGGCGCCACTGCCCCGGCCAGAGACCTTCGAGGTCTATCCCAACCGCGACTCGCTGCCCTTCATCGAGGAATATCGCTTCGATCCGACCTGGCGGGTCGAAACCTTCGTGCGCGGCACCCTGCGGCTGAACGGCTGGGCCGAGGCCTGGAGGCCGGTGTTCGACGAGGTGGAAGGCGCCAGCGAGGCACGGCTCAAGGAAATGTCCGACAGCTTCTGGGCCGAAAACGCCTATGCCCCGGGCGAGCCCGACCGGGTGGTGATGTGCGTTTCGCTCTCGGCGTCCGACAGCAGCGGGCCGGTCTGGCACAAGACCTACGTGATGGACGCCTGGGGCGACGAACGTGGCAGCGCCATGGCGCGGCTGGTCTCGATCCCGGTGTCACTGGCAGTCGAGGCGGCGCAGGCCGGGCAGCTGCCCGCCGGCGTTCAGGCCGCGCCCTCGGACCCGGCGATGGTCACCCGCTGGCTGGGTGAAGTCGAACGGCTGGCGCAGCACGTGGCCGTCGTCGACCACACCTGATCAGTCCAGCACCGCGCGGCCCAGCTCGGTCAGCGTATAGGTTGCATTGCCTTCGAAGACGCCAACGGTCAGCGGCCGGCCATAGCCCGCCCCGGTGTCGAGGTTGACCCGGTTGCCGTAATGCGTGGCCGCCTTGATCGCGGTGTGGCCATGCACCACCAGCGCCTCGAAGGGTTTGGTTTCGTTCAGGAATTCATCGCGGATCCAGACAAGGTCATCTTCGTCCTGCTGGTCGACCGGCACCCCGGGGCGCAGCCCGGCATGGACAAAGATCAACCCCGGCTCGCGGTGCAGCGTCTTGCGCTCCGCCAGAAAGCGGCGGTGGTGCCCCGGCACTTTCGCCCGGGCCTCGGCCAGGACCTCGTCGATCGGGCGCTCCTCTGCCGCTTCGACCCCGTAAGAGGCCAGCGTCATCGGCCCGCCAAGCGCCGGGTGCAACCAGCCTTTGCCGGACAGGATACGCGCGTCGTGCGGCGTGCCGTCAGCGAGAAAGCGTCGGAACATTCGGTCGTGGTTGCCCATCAGCACCTGCCAGTCGCGGCCGTCCTCCAGTCCTTTGACCAGCAGTTCGATCACGCCAAAGCTGTCAGGCCCCCGGTCCACCAGATCGCCGAGAAAGACCACCCGCGCCTCTGGCCCGCCGTCGGCCTCGATCCATTCGAGCGCCCGGCAGAGCATGTCGAACTGGCCGTGCACGTCGCCGATGGCATAGATCGGTGTCATTCCGCGTCTCCCTTTCTGTCGGAGGCCGGAATAACAGCCCGGTCGATGGATGACACCCGCGAAACCGCCTCTTGCAGGGCTTCGGCGATCTGGCCGCGCAGCCAGCGATGCGCCGGGGTGCGGCTCGCGCGGCGATGCCAGACCATCACGATTTCGACCATCGGCAGCGGGATCGGCGCCTTGTAGATCGCCAGCCCCTGCCGCGCTGCCACGCTCTCGGCCAGCGAACAGGGCAAAAGGCCGATCATGTCGCTGCCCGCCACGGTGTTGTAGACCCCGGCAAAGCTCGGCAGGGTCATCGCCACCCGCCGCGTGCGCCCGACCCGCGCCAGAGCGGTGTCGCCCATCGCCTGAAGCTTGCCCTCGGGCGAGAAGATCACATGCGGCAGGTCGCAGAACAGGTCGATCGGGATGACCTCGCCGGGCGAGAGACCGGCGCGCGCCAGTCGCGGATGGCCGCGCCGCGCGATGACGTGAAAGGTCGAGAACATCAGGCTCTGCTGCTCGGCCCAGTCCGGCAGCTCGGTCGCCGGGATCAGCGCGATATCGACATCATAGCGCGCCAGCGTGTCGACGTAGCTGTCGGGCACGAGGTCCACCTGGCGCACCCTGATGCCCGGCGCGCTGACCGAGAGCCGCTCGCCCAGGCCCGGCATCAGCATTTCCGAGAAAAAGTCGCTGCCCGAGATCAGGAAGCTGGCCTGCGCGCGGGCCGGATCAAATGGCGCCGTCTCGCAGAGCAGATGTTCCAGCCGGTCGAGCGTGTCACGCAGCGGCGCCTGCAGGCCGAGCGCGAAATCGGTCGGCACCATGGCGCGGCCCTGGCGCAGGAAGAGCGGATCGTCGAGCGCCGTCCTGAGCCGCCCTAGGGCGGCCGAGACGGCGGGCTGCGACAGGCCGATCTGCTGCCCGGCGGCGGTGGTCGAGCGGGTCTCGAGCAGGGCGTCGAGGACCCTGAGAAGATTGAGGTCGAAGGTTCTGAAATTCATGCCATGGATAGATAGCATAACAACAAGCGATTTCCGATATAGAACATTGTCTGCCAATCTTGCCTCATCTGATCAGCGGAATTTCAAACCCGGCCGGGGCCTTTGACCTTCACTACCAGACAGAGGAGGCGCAGATGATGCGCGACATGCTTGGCCCCGACGCCGTTGAGTGGCACGGGGTGCTATACACTTTCCTGCTGAGATCGGCCGACACCGGCGGCGCCGTGGCGATCGTCGACAGCGTGTCCCGGCCGGCCTCGGGGCCGCCGCGGCACATCCACTGCGATTGCGACGAGACCTTCGTGGTGCTCTCGGGCGATGTGGTCTTCGAGGTGGACGGCGCCATTCGCCAATGCGGCCCCGGGCAGGCGGCCTTTGTGCCGCGCGGGGCGGAGCACAGTTTCCACGTCGTGGGCCCCGCGCCGGCGCGGATGCTGACGATCTTCAGCCCCGGCGGCTTCGAGGCGTTTTTCGAGGCCATGGGCGAGGGCGGTTATGCCTTTCCCGCCGACATGGGCCGGATCGAAGAGATCGGCCATGACTTCCACCTGACATTCACCGGCCCGCCGCTGGAGCCTTCCGCGGCCGGCATCCTGACGGGAGATCTGACATGAAACCGCTTTCCTTTGCCTTCCTGCTGGTCGGGACGACTGCCGTGCTCATCGGTATGAGCTGGGGCATCCAGATGTCGGCCAGTGGCGATCACACGCTGTCACCGGCGCATGCGCATCTCAACCTGCTGGGCTGGGTGAGCATGGCGATCTTCGGGTTCTACTATCACCTGGTGCCCGGGGCTGATGAGGGGGTCCTGCCCAAGGCGCATTTCGCGGCCTCGGTGGGCGGGCTGGTGCTGATCGTGCCGGGGATCGTGCTGGCGATCACCGAGAGGGGCGAGACCCTGGCCAAGATCGGCTCGGTGCTGACAGTACTCGGGGCGGTGCTATTCCTGGTGGTGCTGGTGCGGACCGGGCGGCGGTCTGTCGTCTGATCGGTGTGCGGGCGCGGACCAAGGCCGCAGGCCGCCGCGCCTCGCCTGCGCGCCCCATCGCGCTGGCGATACTTTTACGGCGGCGCGTCGCTCGGAGATCTTCCGGAGACGGCGGGGATAAAGTGCTTCAGAACTGCGGTTAGTTCGCCACCACGCGCGCAGGCGATGCGCGGCTAGAGCTTGGCGAAAGCTTCGAAGCGGCGGCGTTCGCTCAATTCACCTGCGCGGAATCAAGGCCGCAGGCCGCCGCGCATCGCCTGCGCGCCCCCACGCGCTGGCGATACTTTGACGTCAGCGCGTCGCTCGGAGGTTTTCCGGAGGCGGCTGGGATAAAGTGCTACAGAACGCCTGTTGGATCGCCACCGCGCGCGCAGGAGATGCGCGGCTTGGAGTTGGGATGGTGCTCCCGAGGTGTTGTCGTCTGATCTGTGCACCCGCGCGGAATCAAGGCCGCAGGCCGCCGCGCATCGCCTGCGCGCCCCCTCGCGCTGGCGATACTTTGACGTTGGCGCGTCGCTCGGAGGTCTTCCGGATATGGCTGGGATAAAGCGCAGCAGAAGAGCCGTTGGATCGCCATCGCGCGCGCAGGCGACGCGCGGCTTGGAATTGGACCCCGCAAACGGGAAGGGGCGCCGCATCGCTGCGGCGCCCCCTCAAATTCCAAGCAACCGGCTCAGGCCACGTCGAACTGCAGCGGCTTGACCTGGCGGAACATGCCGGTGGCGGTCAGCTTGTCGCGCACCGGGGCCGGCACCTCGTCATCGACATAAAGCAGCGCGATCGCCTCGCCGCCCTTGTCGTGACGGCCGAGGGTGAAATTGGCGATGTTCACGCCGTTCTCGCCCAGGGTCTGGCCCAGGGTGCCGATGATGCCCGGCATGTCCTCGTTCGAGGTATAGAGCATGTGTTCGCCGATCTCGGCGTCGATGTTGATGCCCTTGATCTGGATGAACCGCGGCTTGCCGTCGGAGAACACCGTGCCGGCAATCGAACGCTCGCGCTTGTCGGTCACGACGGTCACCTTGATGTAGCCGTCGAAGGCGCCCGACTTGTGCTGGTTGGTGGTCGAGATCTTCACGCCACGCTCTTCGGCGATGACCGGGGCCGAAACCATGTTCACCTCGGGGTTGGCGCGCTTCATGATGCCGGCGATGACCGAGCAGTTCAGCGCCGCCAGGTTCATCTCGGCAACCGAGCCGTCATAGAGGATGTTGATCGCCTTGATCGGCTCGTCGGTCATCTGGCCGATAAAGGCACCCAGATGGCCGGCCAGCTTGACCCAGGGGCCCATGACCTTGGCTTCCTCGGCGGTGACCGAGGGCATGTTCAGCGCGTTCTCGACCGCGCCGGTCAGCAGGTAGTTCGACATCTGTTCGGCCACCTGCAGCGCCACGTTTTCCTGCGCTTCGGTGGTGGCCGCACCGAGGTGCGGGGTGACCACGACGTTGGGCAGGTTGAACAGCGGGTTCTCCTTGGCGGGCTCTTCCGAGAACACGTCGAATGCCGCGCCGGCGACATGGCCGGACTTCAGCGCCTCGGCCAGGGCCTCTTCATCGACCAGACCGCCGCGGGCGCAGTTGATGATCCGCACGCCCTTCTTGGTCTTGGCGAGGTTTTCCTTCGACAGGATGTTGCGGGTGCCATCGGTCAGCGGCACGTGCAGGGTGATGAAATCGGCGCGCTTCAGCAACTCGTCCAGTTCCACCTTCTCGACACCCATCTTGTCGGCCTTGTCCTGGCTCAGATAGGGGTCATAGGCCACGACCTTCATCTTGAGCCCGCGGGCGCGCTCGCAGACGATGCCGCCGATGTTGCCGGCGCCGATCACGCCGAGGGTCTTGTTGGTCAGCTCGACGCCCATGAACTTGGACTTTTCCCACTTGCCGGCATGGGTCGAGGCGCTGGCCTCGGGGATCTGACGTGCGACGGCAAACATCATGGCAATGGCGTGCTCGGCGGTGGTGATCATGTTGCCGAAGGGCGTGTTCATCACGATCACGCCTTTCTTCGATGCCGCGGGCTTGTCGATGTTGTCAGTGCCGATGCCGGCGCGGCCGATCACCTTGAGGTTGGTGGCGGCTTCGAGGATCTTCTCGGTCACCTTGGTGGCCGAACGGATGGCCAGGCCGTCGTACTTGCCGATCAGCTCGGCCAGTTTCTCCTTGTCCTTGCCCAGCTCGGGCATGAAGTCGACGTCGATGCCGCGATCGCGGAAGATCTGGACGGCGGCTTCGGAGAGGCTGTCGGAAATGAGAACTTTGGGTGCGGTCATTGCGATACACGCCCCGGACCTGATCCGGGGCCTCCTGTGTGGGAAGCTGTCAAAGAGGTCCCGGGCCGGGCCCGGGACGCGGTGTGTCTTGGGGTCAGGCGGTTTCGGCCAGAGCCTCGATCTCGGCGTTGAACGCCCAATCGAGCCAGGGCAGCATCGCCTCGATGTCGGCGGTTTCGACCGTGCCGCCGCACCAGATGCGCAGTCCGGCCGGCGCGTCGCGATAGGCGCCCACGTCCAGCGCCACGCCTTCGGCTTCCAGCCGCTTGGCCACGGCCTTGGCGAATGCCGCGCCGTCGGTGATGCGGTCGTCGGTGAACTTCAGGCAGACGCTGGTGTTCGACCGGGTCGCCGGATCGGAGGCCAGGTTGGCAATCCAGTCGTTGGCGTCGCAGAAATCGAAGATCGCCTGGGCATTGGCATCGGCCCGGGCCATCAGGCCCTTCAGGCCGCCGACCGAGCGCGCCCAGTCAAGCGCCACGAGGTAATCCTCGACCGCCAGCATCGACGGAGTGTTGATGGTCTCGCCCTTGAAGATGCCTTCGATCAGCTTGCCGCCCTTCGTCAGGCGGAAGATCTTGGGCAGCGGCCAGGCCGGGGTGTAGCTTTCCAGCCGCTTGACGGCGCGGGGGCTGAGGATCAGCATGCCATGCGCCGCTTCGCCGCCCAGCACCTTCTGCCAGGAGAAGGTGGTCACGTCGAGCTTGTCCCAGGGCAGGTCCTGCGCAAAGGCCGCCGAGGTGGCGTCGCAGATGGTCAGGCCCTCGCGGTCGGCGGGGATCGCATCGCCGTTGGGCATGCGCACGCCGGAGGTGGTGCCGTTCCAGGTAAAGACCACGTCGGTGTCGTAGTCGACGGCGGTCATGTCGACGATCTCGCCGTAGTCGGCGGTCTTCACTTCGGCGTCGATCTTGAGCTGCTTGACCACGTCGGTGACCCAGCCGGCGCCAAAGCTTTCCCAGGCCACCATGGTGGCCTTGCGGGCGCCGAGCAGCGACCAGAGCGCCATCTCGACGGCGCCGGTGTCAGAGGCCGGGACGATGCCGATGCGGTAATCGGCGGGAATGTTCAGGATGTCGCGGGTTTCCTCGATGGCGGCATTCAGCTTCGCCTTGCCCACGGCGGCACGGTGCGACCGGCCCAGGGGGGCGTCGGACAGCTGTGCCAGCTCGAATGTGGGGATCTTGGCGCAGGGGCCAGAGGAGAAACGCGGATTCGTCGGCCGCGCGGCCGGTTTTTGCATAGCCATGTAGCTACCCTTCCAGATAAGCGCCCCTCGTTGGGGAGGGGTGTCCCGCCGCCGGACATACGGCCAGTTTCGACCTCCGGCAACAGGGAATATGACGCCGGGGCAGGGAATCTGCAGCGATCAGGCGCAGCGACGGTTCCGATAGGAAACATGCCGCACCCGGACAAAACTTTACGCGTGTAAAGAAATAGCCGTTTGCGAATCACGGTTTCCGGCGTATGTGGCGTTAGCGCTATCAGGTCGCCGGTTCTCGCTGGTCGGGCCGGGATGGCGGCTTCGGACCATGACGTGGAGAACGACCCTATGGCACCGTCTCAGACCCAACGCATTCTCATCCTCGGCGGCGGTTTCGCCGGCATGTTCGCCGCCCGCGAGCTCTCCAAGGCGCTTGGCAAAAGCGCCGAGATCGAGCTGATCAACGAGGTGAACTTCTTTACCTTTCAACCGCTTCTGCCAGAAGTTGCCGCCGGCAGCATCTCGGTCCGCGATGCCGTGGCGCCGCTGCGCCGGCTGCTGCCCGGCGTGCGTGTCAGGCAGGCGCTGATCCATGACATCGACACCGAACGCAAGGTGGTCATCATCTTCCAGGGCATGCAGCGGCGCTACACCGAGGTGCCCTATGATCACCTCGTTCTGGCGCTGGGGCAGGTGTCCGACCTGTCGCGGGTGCCGGGCCTTGCCGCCCATGCGCTGACCATGAAGTCGCTGAGCGACGCGCTCACCCTGCGAAACCACGTCATCGACAAGCTGGAACACGCCGACATCACCGCGCTGCCCGATGTGAAGAAGGAGTTGCTGACCTTCACCGTGATCGGCGGCGGCTTTTCCGGGGTCGAGACCGCCGGCGAGATGCTCGAGCTGATCCACAAGTCGCTGGTCTTCTACCCCAATATCGACAAGAGCGAGATCAACGTTCAGGTCGTCGAATTTGCCGACCGTCTGCTGGGCGAACTCCCGGCCTCGCTGGCCGCCTATGCCACCCAGCAGCTGGAGAAACGCGGCGCCCGCATTCTGCTGAACACCGGCATCACCGAGGCCACCGGCACCGCCATCGTCACCACCACCGGCGAGGTGATCGGCACCCGCACGCTGGTCGCCACCATCGGCAATGCGCCGTCGCCGCTAGTCCGCTCGCTGGGCCTGCCGAACGATCGCGGCCGTCTGCGGGTGCAGCGCGACCTGCGGATCGAAACCCGTGACGACATCTGGTCGCTGGGTGACGCGGCGCAGATCCCGCTGGTCGAGAATGCCCGCGACCGCGCTGATTTCGCCCCGCCCACCGCGCAGTTTGCCGTCCGTGAGGCGCGTCTGCTGGCGCGCAACCTCAAGGCCAGCCTGCAGGGGCGCGAACTTGCGCCCTTTGTCTACAAATCCAAAGGCGCTCTGGCCTCGCTTGGCGGGCATCGCGGCGTGGCCGAGGTTTATGGCATGCGTTTCTCCGGCCTGCCGGCCTGGCTGCTGTGGCGGGCCTATTACATCGGCTTCCTGCCCGGTTTCGCCACCAAGGTGCGGGTCGGCATGCAGTGGCTGCTCGATTCCATGGTCGGCCGCTCGACGGTACAGACCGGCATCCGCCAGGGGCCCGGCACGCGCTACCTGCGCTACCGCGCCGGCGACCGGGTGTTCGAGGAAGGCAACCGCGCCGATGGCTTCTATGCCGTGCTCGAAGGCGCCTTCGAGCTGCGCTATCGCAATGACGACGGCTCGCAAGAGGTGCACCGGATCACCCCCGGCGGGCATTTCGGCGACCGGGTGCTGTTTGGCAACGGGCTGCGCACCGGCACGGTACGGGCGCTCGAGGATTCGCTGGTGCTGATGGTCGGTGCCGAGGATTTCCGGCGCCTGCACGAGGCGATGCCGCCGGTGCGCGAGTATTTCGAACGCCGCCGCGCGCGGCCCGCGCAGACCGACGACGCCGCCTGAGCATTTGCGCATCCCGGCGGTGGCATTTCAGCTTCCGCTGGGGTAGGGGCTGGCCGCAAGCAAGGAGTGCGCCCATGTTCGTCACCACGTTGATCGCCAAGCCCGGACAGCTCGACCCGGCCGCCGCCGAAGCCCTGCGCAATGCCTGGGGCGGCGGGGCGCTGCAATGGCTCTCGCCGGACGAGGCCGCCGAGTTCCCCGTCGAGACCCTGCCCGAGAACCGCTGGCAGGTCTGGGAGGACATGCAGGCGCTGGGCATCGATCTGGTGGTGCAGCCGGCCGAGGGCCGCCGCAAGAAGATGCTGCTGGCCGACATGGACAGCACGATGATCGAGCAGGAATGCATCGACGAGCTGGCCGACGAGGCCGGCGTCGGCGCGCGGGTCAAGGAGATCACCGCCCGCGCGATGAACGGCGAGTTGGATTTCGAAGGCGCGCTGACCGAGCGGGTGGGGCTGTTGAAAGGTCTGCCAGAGGCGATCATCGGACAGGTGCTGGACAGCCGGATCACCCTGATGCCCGGCGGCCCGGCGCTGCTGGCGACGATGAAGGGCAACGGCGCCTATTGCGCGCTGGTTTCCGGCGGCTTCACCGCCTTTACCGCGCGGGTGGCCGAAAAGCTGGGCTTTGACGAGAACCGCGCCAATACGCTGCTGCTGGCCGATGGGGCGCTGTCAGGCGAGGTTGCTCGGCCGATCCTTGGCCGCGAGGCCAAGGTGCAGGCGCTGGAAGAGATCACCGCGCGGCTGGGGATTTCCGAGGCTGACGTGATCGCGGTGGGTGACGGGGCCAATGACCTCGGCATGCTGCACCGCGCCGGCGCCGGGGTGGCGCTGCATGCCAAGCCGGCGGTGGCCGCGGAGTGCGATATCCGGGTGAACCACGGCGACCTGACCGCGCTGCTTTACGTGCAGGGCTATGCGAAGTCGGAGTTCGTGACGGGCTGACGACTGGCGCGAGCCTGAAACGGCGGCCTTCTGCCTTGGTTCCGTGCGAGAGGCTTAGCTCCTGCCGTAAGGATCCTTGGCCGACCGATCCTCGCTCAGCGACTGCTGCCGACGGCTCACCAGCGTCTCGATCGCATCGGCAAGGTGCACTTCGGCGATGTTGTAATCGCCGCGCTCGACCCGCGCGCGATGCGCCTCGATCATCACGTCGGCATGGCTGCAGCCCATCGGCGGCTCGAAGCGATAGCAGGCCAGTTCGATCAGCAGCCCCAGCGGATCCTTGAAGTAGATCGAATCCATGAAGCCGCGGTCCTTGACCCCGGAGTGCTTGATGCCGCGCGCATCCAGCCGCGCGACCGCCTGGGAAAACGTCGCCTTGGAGACGTTGAAGGCCAAGTGATGCACGCAGCCCGGATCGGTGGGCGTGCGCGCATGCACCGGCTTGCGCGTCTCGTTGGTGAAGATGGTGATCAACCGCCCGTCGCCGGGATCGAAGTAGAGATGGCCTTCGTCCGGGTTGTCGAGATTGGGCTGGTCGAAGATGAAGGGCATGCCCAGCACGCCCTCCCAGAAATCGATGCTGGTCTGCCGGTCCGCGCCGGTCAGCGTGATGTGATGGACCCCCTGGGCCTGAAGTTTGCGCATCTGTCGGTCCTCCCTCGGGTCACGATAGCCGGCTGGCGCGAAAAAGCGAGCGCGCGGCTCAGACAAGCCCCAGTTCGGCGTCGCTGGCGCGGCTGTCGTATTTGTCGCGCGGCGGCCATGGGCGGTCCTGCCAGTCCGGCTCGAAGACAAAGCTCGAGCGGTCGCGGCCGTCGGGCAGGGCGCCATTGCCGGCCCCGAGCGCGTAGTCGTAATAGAGCTTCACGATCTCCTCGCGGCTCACCTGCTGGGCCGCGGGATGGGCCAGACAGGCCTCGCGCCATTGCCGCACGCGGGCATAGTCGGCCGAGGCGGGCAGGCTGAAATCCTCGTAGTACTCGAGGAACCAGAAACGCATGAACATCGGCGTGAACACCGCCTCGGCCAGCCCGAAGTCCTCGAAGAGCCAGGGCCCGTCGCCGCGCGCCTCGTGGCGCAGAAAGTCGTCGATCTCGCGGTAGAGGCGCAGCATCTTGTCCTGATGATCGCCCCGCGCGTCGCGATCCTGGTTCATCACGAAGGTGTAGCCGGCCATGGTAAAGGCGCCTTCCTTGGCGATCAGCATGGATTCCACCGCATGCTCCAGCGGATCTTCGCGGCGCAGACGGCGGTCGCCGATGGTCTCGTCAAGGTAGCGCAGGATGACAAGGCTTTCCTTGAGGATTTGCCCGTCGGGCATCTGGAGCACCGGCAGGGCGGTGGTGCCGCGGGTCTTTTCCAGCAGTTCGGGATCGCGGGGTTTGGTGATGTCGACGACCTGAAAGTCGACGGCGTCCCTGGCGCCCTTGAGGTCGAGCATGATCTCCAGCCGTTGCGAGAACGGGCAGACCGGGATGTGGTAGACGATCGGCGTATCGGGCATTTGAGGCTCCATGTGCTTTGGGGAGGATATTGGCCGGCAGGGCGGGATGTCAAAGAATGGGGTGGGGGGGGGGGGCCTTTTTCGTTGGCGGCGGCTCGCCGCGCACAGG
>NZ_JBLXEC010000025.1:0-54546 GCF_048263515.1 Marinovum sp.
ACAAGCGCAGATACAAGCGGCGCAACCGCATCGAGATCATGTTCGGCAGGCTCAAGGACTGGAGGCGCGTCGCGACCCGTTATGACCGCTGCCCCAAGGTGTTCCTCTCTGCCATCGCGCTCGCGGCTCTCGTCATCTATTGGTTATGAATCCTGACCCTAAGGAAGGTTTGACTCAATACTCGGTGCTGCAAAGCAGGTGCGGGGCGTATCTTTAATTGACTCTAGGCAGCCCCCAACACTCTCACCCAGCTCCGCATCCCCTTGTGGAAGCTGGTCAGCGAATACTTCTCGTTCGGCGAATGGATCTGGTCGTCGTCAAGGCCAAAGCCGATCAGCATGGCCGGCATGTCGAGGTAGTCGCTGAAATACCCCGCGATCGGGATCGAGCCGCCGCAGCCGGCAAACACCGCCGGGTTGGGCCACTCGTCCGACAGCGCGCCGCGGGCGGCCTCGAAGAGCGGCGAGGAGGTGTCCATCGCCGCGGCCGGAGAGGCGCCATGCGCCTTGAATTCGACGCTGCAATCGGGCGGCAGCTGCGCCTCGACATAGGCGCGAAAGGCCTCGCGGATGGCATGCGGGTCCTGGCGGCCCACCAGTCGGAAGCTCACCTTGGCATGGGCCTGGCTCGGCAGCACGGTCTTGAAGCCGGCGCCGGTGTAGCCGCCCCAGATGCCGTTGACGTCGCAGGTCGGGCGCGCCCAGATCATCTCGAGCCCGGTGCGCCCGGTCTCGCCCGCGGGCTGTGACAGGCCGACGGCACCGAGGAAATCGCGCGCCATCTCGCCCGGATCGCCAAGCGCCGCCCATTGCTCGCGGATCGCATCCGGCAGCTCGGGCACGGCGTCGTAGAAGCCGGGCAGGGTGACCCGGCCCTGATCGTCATGCAGGCCCGCCAGAACGCGGCTCAGCACCCGGATCGGGTTCATCGCGATGCCGCCGAACATGCCGGAATGCAGATCACGCGAGGGGCCGGTGATGGTGATCTCTTCGCCCATCAGCCCGCGCAGCATGGTGGTGATGCAGGGGGTCTCGGGGTCGAACATGCCGGTGTCGCAGATCAGCGCGATGTCGGATTTCAGCTCGGCGGCGTTCTCCTTCATGAAGGGAATGAGCGAGGGCGAGCCGCTTTCCTCTTCGCCCTCGAAGAAGAAGGTGATGCGGCAGGGCAGTTGCCCATGCACCGCGATCCAGGCCCGGCAAGCCTCGACAAAGGTCATCAGCTGGCCCTTGTCGTCGCTGGTGCCGCGGCCGCGGATCACTTTTCCTTGAGGCGTGTCCTCGATCTGCGGATCAAACGGGTCGCGGTCCCACAGTTCGAGCGGATCGACCGGCTGCACGTCGTAGTGGCCGTAGAACAGCAGATGCGGGCTGCCCTCGCCGATATGACCCACCACCATGGGATGGCCCGGGGTGGCGCGCTTGCTGGCCTCGGCGCCCAGTGATTGCAGGTCCGCGACCAGCCAGTCGGCGGCCTCCTGGCAGTTCTCGGCATAAGCCGGATCGGTGGAAATCGACGGGATTCGAAGAAGGTCTTTCAAGCGGTCACATGCCGCATTGAGGTCATCGTCGATTCGGGTCAGAACGGGGGTGATATCCATGGGACCGGGCTCCTTGTCTCGGGTCAGACCCTAGCGGCGGGACCGGCCCTGTCCAGAGGCCTTTGACATGGATCAAGGATGCGTCCAAGGGTCGCCGTTAGTAGAGGTTGCCAGACGGGGTTTCCCGCTGTAAGTATTCATGAACGTGAATTTGACCGTCCCCGGGCGGCAGGTTCAGACGCAGGGCCCGAGGCCCCACGCAAACGGAGGTGCCCCGGTGAGCCACAAGACGGATTATACCGCGAAACTCGACACAGCGCTCGGCCGCCTGCACGAAGAGGGGCGCTATCGCACCTTCATCGACATCGAACGCAAGATGGGTCATTTCCCGCATGCCACGTGGCGCAAGCCCGATGGCAGCGAACAGCCGATCACCGTCTGGTGCGGCAACGACTACCTCGGCATGGGTCAGCACCCGGTGGTGCTCGAAGCCATGCACGAGGCGATCGAGGCCACCGGCGCCGGGTCCGGCGGCACCCGCAACATCTCGGGCACCACGGTCTATCACAAGCGGCTCGAGGCCGAGCTGGCCGATCTGCACGGCAAGGAATCGGCGCTGCTGTTCACCAGCGCCTACATTGCCAATGACGCCACGCTGAGCACGCTGCCCAAGCTGTTTCCGGGCCTCATCATCTATTCGGATGCGCTCAACCACGCCTCGATGATCGAAGGGGTGCGCCGCAACGGCGGCGCCAAGCGCATCTTCCGTCACAACGACGTGGCGCATCTGCGCGAGTTGCTCGAGGCCGACGATCCGGCGGCGCCCAAGCTGATCGCCTTTGAATCGGTTTATTCGATGGACGGCGATTTCGGCCCGATCGAAGAGATCTGCGACCTGGCCGACGAATTCGGCGCGCTGACCTATATCGACGAGGTCCATGCGGTGGGCATGTACGGCCCCCGCGGCGCCGGCGTGGCCGAGCGGGACCGGCTGATGCACCGGCTCGACATCATCAACGGCACGCTGGCCAAGGCCTATGGCGTGATGGGCGGCTATATCGCCGCAAGCCACAAGATGTGTGACGCCATCAGGTCCTATGCGCCGGGCTTCATCTTCACCACCTCGCTGCCGCCGGCAATTGCCGCCGGCGCCGCAGCCTCGGTCAAGCATCTCAAGACGGATCAGGCGCTGCGCGAACGTCACCAGACCCAGGCCGGCATCCTCAAGCTGCGGCTCAAGGGCATGGGCCTGCCGATCATCGATCACGGCAGCCATATCGTGCCGGTGATGGTGGGCGACCCGGTGCACACCAAGAAGCTGTCCGACATGCTTCTGGAGACCTACGGCATCTACGTTCAGCCGATCAATTTTCCGACAGTGCCGCGTGGCACCGAGCGTCTGCGCTTCACGCCGTCGCCGGTACACGGCCCGCGCGAGATGGATGCGCTGGTCAAGGCAATGGACGATCTCTGGTCGCATTGTGCGCTGAATCGTGCCGAACTCTCTGCCTGAACGGTTTTGACCCTGCCTTTGTTTGCGCTACATGCTAATCTCAGTGCAACCAATGGGGCGACACGAATCGTCCTGGTCCGTCGGGGTATGGTCAGGGCATCGAAACACGGGGCAGATCGGCATGATAGGGCGCAAACTCAAGCGCGGCGCAGCGTCAAGCGAAGATACCGTCGGCCCAAAGGGGTTTGACGACTTCGCCTTGCGACTTGGCGACGTCATGCGGGGCGAGCGTGCCACCATGGGCAAGTCGCTTCTCGATGTCCAGCGCGAGTTGCGGATCAAGGCCTCCTACATCGCCGCGATCGAGAACTGCGATCCCGAAGCCTTTGATACCCCCGGGTTCATTGCCGGTTACGTGCGCTCCTATGCGCGCTACCTCAACATGGACCCCGACAGTACCTTTCAGAAATTCTGTGTCGAAAGCGGCTTTACCACCGCACATGGCATGTCGGCCGAGGCGTCGAGCCAGTCGCGCAAGCCCGGCCAGAAGCTGCCGCTGAAAACCTCGGCCGAGCGGGACCTGTTCAAGGACCCGCATATGCCCTTTGCCCCACGAGGCGAGAATATCCTCGCGCAGATCGAGCCCGGTGCCATCGGCTCGATGATCGTTTTGCTGACGCTGATTGCCGGTATCGGCTATGGCGGCTGGAGCGTGCTGCAGGAAATCCAGCGGGTGCAGCTGACGCCGGTCGACCAGACGCCGATCGCCCTCGCCGAGCTCGATCCGCTCGAAGGGGCAGGGCGCGCGCCCGAGGTCGACAGTGCCGACCCCGATGACATCCGCGCCGCCGGCGTCTTTAACCCGCCGGTGACAGAGCCGCTGGACCGGCTCTACCGTCCGCAGGCGCTGGACGTGCCGGTGATGATCGCCCGCGATGCGCCGATCTCGACGCTCGATCCTTCGCGCGTCGGCAGCTTTGCCAATGCCAGCCGCGAACGTGCGCCGGTGATCGCCTCGGCCAGCGCCGCCGCCTCCGGCGACGTGACGCTCGACCGGGTGATGCAGCAGGTGGCCGAACAGGTCGCCACCCCGCTGCCGCAGGTGCTCGAAGCGCCGAAGCCCGGCGTTCAGCTGGTCGCCGTGCGCCCGGCCTGGGTGCGGGTGCGTGCCGCCGATGGCTCCGTGCTCTACGAAGCGGTGATGAACGCCGGCGACACCTATGACGTGCCGCAGGGCGAAGAACCCGCCACCCTGCGCGTCGGCGCCTCGGGCGCGGTCTACTTCGCGGTCAACGGTCAGACCTATGGCCCCGCCGGCCCGCGTGGCGCCGTCACCTCCAACGTGCAGCTCGCCGCCGCCAGCCTGACCGAACGCTACCAGCCCGCCGATCCGGCCAGCGACGGCGATCTCGAGAAGATGGTCGCCCAGCTCAACCTGCGCGTTGCCACGCCGACGCCCGCCGGCCCGGCGATCGGCGAATAACCCGCGACACATCAGCTCTGACGCATTGCATTGCCGGCCAGTCTGACTAGGTTGCGGGCAAGTCGTTCAGTTTCGGGATACCTCCATGAGCCTCAATCACGTCCGTCCGTGGCGCAATATCTATCGCCGCAAGAGCCGTCAGATCATGGTGGGCAATGTCGCCGTCGGAGGCGACGCGCCGATCTCGGTGCAGACCATGACAAACACGATCACCACCGACGTCAGGGCCACGCTGGACCAGATCATCCGCTCGGCCGAGGCGGGCGCGGATATCGTCCGCGTTTCGGTGCCGGACGAGGCCTCGGCCCGCGCGATGAAGGAGATCTGCCGCGAGAGCCCGGTGCCGATCGTCGCCGACATCCATTTCCACTACAAGCGCGGGATCGAGGCTGCCGAGGCCGGCGCCGCCTGCCTGCGGATCAACCCCGGCAACATCGGGTCAGAGGACAGGGTCAAGGAAGTGATCCGCGCCGCGCGCGACAACAACTGCTCGATCCGCATCGGCGTCAACGCCGGATCTTTGGAGAAACACCTGCTCGAGAAATACGGCGAGCCGACCCCCGACGCCATGGTCGAAAGCGGCCTCGATCACATCAAGGTGCTGCAGGACAACGACTTTCACGAGTTCAAGATCTCCTGCAAGGCCTCCGATGTCTTCATGGCCGCCGCCGCCTACCAGGCGCTGGCCGAGGCCACGGATGCCCCCATTCACCTCGGCATCACCGAGGCCGGCGGGCTGACCTCCGGCACGATCAAGAGCGCCATCGGCCTCGGCAACCTGCTCTGGATGGGCATCGGCGACACCATCCGCGTCAGCCTCTCGGCCGATCCGGTCGAAGAGGTCAAGGTCGGCTTCGAGATCCTCAAGTCACTCGGCCTGCGCCACCGCGGCGTCAACATCATCTCCTGCCCGAGCTGTGCCCGCCAGGGCTTCGACGTGATCAAGACGGTCGAGATCCTCGAACAGCGGCTCGAGCACATCAAGACGCCGATGAGCCTGTCGATCATCGGCTGCGTGGTCAACGGCCCCGGCGAGGCGCTGATGACCGATGTCGGCTTTACCGGCGGCGGCGCCGGCAGCGGCATGGTCTACCTCGCCGGCAAGGCCAGCCACAAGATGTCGAACGACCAGATGGTCGAGCACATCGTCGAAGAGGTGGAAAGGAAAGCCGCCGAGATCGAGGCCCGCGAGGCCGCCGAAGCCCAAGCCGCCGAATAACCCTCACCGAAAAAGGGCCGGTGCAATCGCCACCGGCCCCCATTTCCTCTTGCCAAAAATACCCTCGGGGGTGTCGCCAAAGGCGACGGGGGCAGGGCCCCCCTCAGCGCCTCAGCCGTCAAGCCGCTCCTGCTCGACGATCTGGCGCATTCCGTCCAGCGGCAGGTAACCCCGCACCATGCTCTCCTCGAGCACGAAGGTCGGCGTGCCGTTGATCTGCAGCCGCTGTGCCAGGGCGCGGGTGTCGGCGATGATCTGGCGGGTGCGCTCGCTCTCCATCTCGGCCAGCACCGCCTCGGCGTCGACCTCCAGCGTCTCTGCCAGCTTGCGCAGCGCCGCCTCGGTGACCGTGCCGTTCATCTTGATCAAAGTGTTGTGCGCCGCCTCATAGGCCGCGTCACCGGCCACCTGCTTGACCGCGATGGCAAACTTCGAGCTTTCGAGGCTGTCCGGCCCGAGGATCGGGAACTCCTTGACGACAAAGCGGATATTGCCGTCACTTTCGACCAGTTCCTGCACCTCTTCATGCGCCTTGCGGCAATAGCCGCAGCGATAGTCGATGAATTCCACCAGGGTCACGTCACCCTCGGGATTGCCGCCGACATGGCTGACACCGTCGTCGAAGATATCTGCCGCATTGGCGGTGATCAGATCGACGTCGCGGTCACCCTGCGCCGCCTGCTGGCGCCGCTCGAGCTCGTTGACCGCCTCGATGATCACCTCGGGATTGGCCATCAGATAGGCCCGGACCTCGTCACCAAAGGCGGCGCGCTCGGCCTCGGTCATCTCGGTCATGTCAAAGGCCAGCGCCGGCCCGGCGACCGCGAGGCCGGCAGCGAGGGCGGTGGCGGAAAGAAAACGGTTCATTGGGGATCCCCTGTCTGTTCTGGCGCGCTAGCGCAGATTCTTGGTGGCAGAAAGCACATCCTGGGCCCGCCGCCAAGGGCCGGACCCCCGCGGCAGAAGCCCCTCGGCGCGGGTGGCATGCAGCTTGGCATCGGAGAGCCGGCCCAGCAGCGCGTAGCGTTCGGCGGTGACCAGCGAGGCCATGCCGTTGTCGCCGGTCTTGGCATGGGCCACCGCGAGGTCACGCAGGATGCGCGGGTCGCGGAAGTCGCGGCCGCGGGCCTGTTCCAGCACCTTGAGCGCGGCCCCCGGATCACCGGCGGCCAGCTGCGCGCGGCCCAACCCGCCCAGGATCAGCGGCTCGTTCGGGGCCATGGCGGCGGCCTGACGGTAGACCTGCACCGCGGCGCCGAACTGCCGGCTCTCCAGCAGGATCTGCCCCTTGAGCTCGACGTAGAGTGCATCCTTGGGCCGCAGCGCCAGCGCGCTGTCGATGGCGGCCAGCGATTTCTTCAGGTTCGAGGTGCGGTGATAGGCCACCGCCTCGCGCATCAGCGCGATGTCTTTGGTGACACTGGAATTCGCCCGCCGTAGCGTCCAGCCCGGCGCGCGCAGAAAGGCCGAGAGCTTGCCCTGCGCCCGGTGAAACCAGTAGGTCGCGGCGGTGTCCTTGCGGGCCTGACCGGAATTGCCGGCGACAAAGCCCTGGGCCGCGCGCATGCGGTCGCGGGTCAGCGGGTGCGAGCGCATGTAGGGGTCCTGCCGCCCGGCGCTCAGTGCCTCCTGGCCGCGAAAGATGTCATGCACCTCCAGCGCCGCCTTGGGGTCGATGCCGGCACGCACCAGGCTGCGCAGGGCGCTGACATCGGCCGAGCTCTCCTCGGCGCGGGTATGGGCCAGGAACTGCCGCAGGGCGGCGCTCTGGGTGCCGGCGGCCAGACCCGTGGCCACCGAGGGCGAGCCCGAGGCCATGGCGGCCGCCGCCAGCACGAAACCGAGGCCGGCAGCGGTGCGCGCGGCGCGGGCATTGCCGGCGCGGCGGGCGAGGTGACCGTTGGAGATATGTGCCGCCTCGTGGGCGATGACATATTGCAGCGCCTCGGCGCTGCCCAGCTTCATGATCAGGCCGGAGTTCAGAAAGATATGCTGGGTGTCGGCGACAAAGGCATTGAGCGCATCATCCTCGATCACCAGCACCCGCACACTCGATGGCAGCCCGGCGGCGCGCAGCACCGGTGCGGCGATCTGGCCAAGGGCGTATTCCACATCGGCATCGCGGATCAGCCCGCCGGCCCTGGCAGGCATGGCCACCGCCGCCCAGAGCATGAGCGTCGCCGCAAGGTATCTCAGTATCCGCATTGACCTCCCCGCCTCGATCCCGGAAAACCGCCTCCGGGCAGAGCTTGGGAGAATTGCATGCGAGACTCAAGGCGCGGTGAGGTCGATCCCTTCATTGTGATGGACGTGATGGAGGCCGCACGACAGGCCGAGGCCCGGGGCCGCCACATCATCCACATGGAGGTCGGACAGCCCGGAACCCCAGCGCCGCAAGGCGCGCGCGAGGCGGTGGCGCAGGCGATGCAAAGCGATCCGATGGGCTATACCGTGGCGCTGGGCCTGCCGGCGTTGCGCCAGCGGATTGCGCGGCTTTATGCCGATTGGTACGGCGTGACGCTCGATCCGTCGCGGGTGATCGTGACGCCGGGCTCTTCCGGCGCCTTCCTGCTGGCCTTTACCGCGCTCTTCGATGCCGGTGACCGGGTGGCGATCGGCGCGCCGGGCTATCCGAGCTATCGGCAGATCCTCAAGGGGCTGTCGCTGGAGCCGGTCGATCTGCAGACCCGCCCCGAAAACCGGCTGCAGCCCGTGCCCGAGGATTTCGCCGAAATGGACATCCAGGGCCTGCTTGTGGCCTCGCCCGCCAACCCGAGCGGCACCATGCTCGACCGCGCGGCGATGGAGGCGCTGATCGCGGCGACCACGGCCAAGGGCGCGGCCTTTATCTCTGACGAGATTTACCACGGCATCGAATACGAGGCCAAGGCGGTCACCGCGCTGGAGATCACCGACGACTGCTATGTGATCAACTCGTTCTCGAAGTATTTCAGCATGACCGGCTGGCGCGTCGGCTGGATGGTGGTGCCGCAGGACCACGTGCGCAAGATCGAGCGGCTGGCGCAGAACATGTTCATCTGCGCGCCGCATGTGGCCCAGGTGGCGGCGCTGGCGGCGATGGATTGCGACGACGAGCTGCAGGCCAACCTCGCGGTCTATGCCGAGAACCGGCGGCTGATGCTGGACGGCCTGCCGAAAGCCGGCTTCGACCGCATCGCGCCGCCCGATGGTGCCTTCTACGTCTATGCCGACGTCAGCCACCTGACCGACGACAGCCTGGGCTTCTGCCGCGAGATCCTCGACGAGGCCGGCGTGGCGGTGACCCCGGGCCTCGACTTCGACCCGGTGCGGGGCGGCGGTACGCTGCGGTTCTCCTACGCGCGGTCGACCGCCGATATCCGCGAGGGGCTGTCGCGGCTCGAGGCCTTCATGGCGAACCGCGGCCTGGTGTCGGGCTGAGCCGGGTGGGGGCTCTGCCCCCGTCGCCTTGAGGCGACTCCCCCGAGGGTATTTTCGGCAAGAGGAAAGAGGGGCGGGCGCGGTGAGGCGGCCGGGGCGCGATAGAGGGATGCAGGGGACGGCGCGCCGTGGTAGATTATGGCTCGAACGCGGGCGCGAGACCCGTGCAGCAAGGGTCATCGGCATGAGCAGACATTTCCTTTCCGCCTGCGCCTTCGCGCTGGCGCTTTTTACCACGCAGGCCCCGGCGCAGGAATTCGGCGCCCTGGCGCGGATCGACGCCGAAGAGACCGGCATCGGCCGTGGCGGCGATCTGACGCTGGAGTTCGCGCTGAGCCAGGGCGTGCCTTGGCGCGCCTATACATTGGCCGATCCCGACCGGCTGATCCTCGATTTCCAGGAGGTCGACTGGACCGGGCTGGAGGCAAAGGCCTTTGCTTCGAAAAAGCTGCGCACCGTTCGGTTCGGCGCGCTGCAGCCCGGCTGGTCGCGCTTCGTGGCCGAGCTGGCGGTGCCGTTGACGGTGAAGACCGCGGCGCTCGAGGTCGATGACACCAGCGCCGCGGCCCTGCTGCGAGTGACGCTGGAAGAGACCGACCGCGCGCGCTTTGAAGCCGCCACCGGCGCCGCGCCGAGCGCGCAATGGGTGCTGCCGGAACCGGCGATGCGGGCCGAGGTCTCCGGCACGCCCGAGGTGCTGACCGTGGTGATCGACCCCGGCCATGGTGGCATCGACCCGGGCGCCCTGCGCGAGGATGCGCGCGAGGCCGACCTGGTGCTGCAGCTGGCGCGGGACGTCAAGGAAACCCTGCTGCGCGCCGGCGGCATCGACGTGGTTATGACCCGCGAAGAGGACCACTTCGTCTCGCTCGAGGCGCGAGTGGCCATTGCCCGGCGCGCCGGGGCGCATCTCTTCATCTCGCTGCATGCCGATGCGCTGGACGAGGGCGTGGCGCATGGCGCCTCGGTCTACACCCTGTCGGAAACCGCCACCGACGAGGCCACCGCGGCCCTGGCCGAGCGCCACGACCGCAACGACCTGCTGGCCGGCGTCGATCTGACCGGATCGGACGACGAGGTGGCGGAAATCCTGATGGACCTGGCCCGTCAGGACAACGGCCCGCGCTCGAACATGCTGGCCAAGGCCATGGTCCGCTCGATCGACGAGACGGTGGGCGAGATCCACAAGCGCCCCTTGCGCGAGGCCGGGTTCTCGGTGCTCAAGGCCGCCGACATCCCCAGCGTGCTGATCGAGGTCGGCTTCCTGTCGACCGATCGCGACCTCGCCAACCTGCAGGACCCGGAGTGGCGGGCGAAAATGGCGCGCGGCATCCGCGACGGCATCCTGGCCTGGTCGCTGGCCGATGCCACCATCGCGCCGCTCAGGCGCAAGTGAACAGGGCAGTTTGGGCTGATTTCCGCAAGGGGGAATTATAACGGGGTTTGTGTTTTGACCGCCCCTTGCTTCGGCCCTATATAGACCCTCTAAACCAGCAGGAGCGCACGGTGCTGAGGTTCATCCTATCCTTCTTTGGCGGAATTTTCACCGTGGTCACCATGGGGGTCGCGGTGACCGCGCTGTCGATCGGCGCGATCTTCTGGGTCTATGGCCGCGATCTGCCGAGCCACGAATCGCTGGCGCAGTACAAGCCGCCGACGATCAGCCGGATCTATTCCGGCGAGGGCCGGATGATCGACGAATTTGCCCAGGAACGCCGGCTGTTCACCCCGGCCGAGGAAATCCCCGATCTGGTCAAACAGGCCTTCATCTCGGCCGAGGACAAGAACTTCTACGAACATGCCGGCTATGACGCCCGAGGCATCATCGCCGCCGCCGTCCAGGCGGTGCAGTCGCGCGGCCAGAACGTGCGCGGCGCCTCTACCATCACCCAGCAGGTGATGAAGAACTTCCTGCTCTCCGGCGACCGCCGGATCGAGCGCAAGATCAAGGAAATCATCCTCGCCACCCGGCTCGAGGAAAGCCTGCCCAAGGAACGCATTCTCGAGCTCTACATGAACGAGATCTTCCTCGGTCAGAACTCCTATGGCGTCACCGCCGCGGCGCAGACCTATTTCAACAAGACCCTGGGCGACTTGGCCCCGCATGAGGCGGCCTTCCTCGCCTCGCTGCCCAAGGCGCCGTCGGATTTCCACCCGGTGCGCCGCAAGGAGCGGCTGCTGGAACGCCGCAACTTCGTGCTCGAAGAGATGATGGAGAACGGCTACATCACCGAGGCCGTCTACCGCGAAGAGGTGGCGCAGCCGCTGCGCTCGGTGCAAAACGGCGATTTCGAGAGCTTCAAGACCGCGCTGCCGCCGCGCGACTATTTCACCGACGAGATCCGCCGCCAGCTGTCAGAGGATTTCGGCGAGGGCGAGTTCTTTTCCGGCGGTCTGACCGTGCGCGCCACCGTCGATCCCGACATGCAGGTGATCGCCGCCCATGCGCTGCAGAAGCAGCTTGAACAGTTCGACCGCGGCCTCGGCCGCTGGCGCGGCACCGGCAAGAGCATCGACGCCGGCGAGATCGACAATTGGCAGGAGGCGCTGGCCAACGTCAAGGTCGCCCGCGACATCACGCTGGAAAGCCAGTGGTACCCGGCCGTCGTGCTGGCGGTCGAGGATCAGCAACTGCGCCTCGGCATCGAAGGTGTCGGCGCCGACGAGAACGCGCCTCACGTGGTGCCGCGCAAGGACATCGACTGGGTCCGCGGCAGCTTTGCCGACAACTTCAAGGTCGGCGATGTGGTGCATGTCCGCAAGATGACCGAAGGCGACGATGGCACCGGCGCCTTTATCCGCTGGACCCTGCGGCAGGTGCCGGAAGTGCAGGGCGGCTTCATGGCGATGGACGTCAACACCGGCCGGGTTCTGGCGATGCAGGGCGGGTTTTCCTACCAGCATTCGGTCTTCAACCGCGCCACCCAGGCCCAGCGCCAGCCCGGGTCGTCGTTCAAGCCCTTCGTCTATGCCTCGGCGCTCGACAGCGGCTATACCCCGGCGACCATCGTCGTCGACGCCCCGATCGAGATCGACACGCCGCAGGGCGTCTGGCGGCCCAAGAACGCCTCGAACCAGTTCTACGGCCCGACACCGCTGCGCACCGGCATCGAACGCTCGCGCAACCTGATGACCATTCGCCTCGCGCAAGAGGTCGGCATGGACGTGGTCGGCAGCTATGCCGAACGCTTCGGCGTCTACGACCGGCTCAGCCCGGTGCTGGCCAATGCGCTTGGCGCGCAGGAATCGACGCTGTTCAAGATGGTGGCGGCCTATGCGATGTTCGCCAACGGCGGCGAACGGGTCGAGCCGACCCTCGTTGACCGGGTCCAGGACCGCTACGGCAAGACCGTCTATCGCCATGACACCCGCGACTGCACCGATTGCGACGATCCCTCGATCGCCTCCAGCCGCGGCCCGCGCATCGTCTCGGACCGCGAGCGGGTGATGGACCCGGTGACGGCCTACCAGCTGACCTCGATGATGCAAGGCGTGGTCGAACGCGGCACCGCGTCGAGCTATGTCAACCTGCCGGTGCCCACCGCCGGCAAGACCGGCACCACCAACGACGCCAAGGATGTCTGGTTCATCGGCTTCACCTCGAACGTGGTGGCGGGCTGCTACATCGGCTACGACCAGCCCCGCAGCCTCGGGCGCGGCGCCTCTGGCGGCGGCTTCTGCGGCCCGGTGTTCCAGCGCTTCATGACCGAGGCGATCAAGAAATACGGCGGCGGCAAGTTCCGCGTGCCCGGCGAATGCCAGTTCATCAAGATCGACCGCTTCACCGGCGCGCGGCTCAGCGACGGCGCTTCCGGGGCGAACGTGGTCAACGAATGTTTCCGCGAGGGCGAGGAGCCGGTCTTCGGCATCACCTTCGACGGCGGCTTTGCCATGGGCTCGAACTTTGAGCAGATCGCACCCAGCGGTGGCGGCAGCAAGCAGGTCACCACCTCGACCGGCAAGAAGGCCGTGGTCGGCCCCAAGGCCAGCTTCGGCACCCTGTCCTCGGGCGGTCTCTACTGATCGATGCGGCGCCGGCCCCAGTCACCGGGGCCGGCGGCACGTCGCGGCGGCTTGTCCCTGACCCGGCGGCTTGCTATCAGGCATGACTGAAACGCCAGAAGCCGGGAAGAGACATGCGCGCGGAAATCCAGAACAAGATCGCCGAAATCGAGAAGTCGCTGGCGCTGTTGGCACAGCGGATGGATTACCAGACCGCGCCGCACCGGCTCGAGGAATTCAACGCGATGACCGAGAACCCGGACCTCTGGAACGATCCGGAAAAGGCGCAGAAGCTGATGCGCGACCGGCAGATCCTGATGGACAAGGTCGCCACCTACGAAAGCATCAAGCAGGAACTTTCCGACAATCTCGAATTGATCGAGATGGGCGAGATGGAGGGCGACAAGGAGGTCGTCGAGGAAGCCGAGGCCGCCATCCTGGCGCTGCGCGACAAGGCGGCCCAGAAAGAGCTCGAGGCGCTGCTCGACGGCGAGGCCGATGCCAATGACACCTTCCTCGAGATCAACGCCGGCGCCGGCGGCACCGAGAGCTGCGACTGGGCGGCGATGCTGGCGCGGATGTATGTCCGCTGGGCCGAGGCGCATGGCTACAAGGTCGAACTGCAGTCGGAAAGCGCCGGCGAAGAGGCCGGCATCAAATCCGCCGCCTACAAGATCTCCGGCCACAACGCCTACGGCTGGCTCAAATCCGAAAGCGGCGTGCACCGGCTGGTGCGGATCTCGCCCTACGATTCGGCGGCCAAGCGCCACACTTCCTTTTCCTCGGTCTGGGTCTACCCGGTGGTCGACGACAATATCGAGATCGAGGTCAACCCGGCCGACATCCGCATCGACACCTACCGCTCCTCCGGCGCCGGCGGCCAGCACGTCAACACCACCGATTCCGCCGTGCGGATCACCCACCATCCGACCGGCATCGTGGTGACCTCATCGGAAAAGTCGCAGCACCAGAACCGCGACATCGCCATGAAGGCGCTGAAATCGCGGCTCTACCAGCTCGAGCTCGACCGCCGCAACGCCGACATCAACGCCGCCCACGAGGCCAAGGGCGACGCCGGCTGGGGCAACCAGATCCGCTCCTACGTGCTGCAGCCCTACCAGATGGTGAAGGACCTGCGCACCGGCTACGAGACCTCGGATACCAAGGGTGTGCTCGACGGCGATCTCGACGGCTTCATGGCCGCCACCCTCGCCATGGACGTCTCCGGCAAGAGCCGCGCCGAAGCCCAGGGCGAAGACTGACCCCTGATCTTCCTCTTGCCGGAAATACCCTCGGGGGTGGCCGCAGGCCGGGGGCAGCGCCCCCATCCCCCGCGCGTCCCACGCCAAAGTCCTTGATCTCCTCCCCGCCAACCGCTTCCATGGGCGCGGGAGAGGGACATGACCGAGACATCACAGATTGGCGCGCCGCCGCTGGCGGCGGCAACCCCGCAGATGCTGCGCCAGGCGCTGCACAAGGGCTGGCGCGATTTCACCCGAGCCCCGGCGCTGAGCCTCGCCTTCGCCGGCGTCTACGTGCTGCTCGGCTGGCTCATGGCCGGGATCACCTGGGCCACGGGCCAGAGCTACTGGCTGGTCTTCGCCGCCGTGGGTTTCCCGCTGATCGGCCCCTTTGCCGCCATCGGCTTCTACGAGATCTCCCGCCGCCTGCAGGCCGGCGCGGCGCTGGAGGCCGGCGCCGTGATGAGCGTGATCTTCCGCCAGCGCAATCGTCAGCTGCCCTCGCTCTGCGCGGTGATCGTGATCCTGTTCCTGTTCTGGTTCTTCCTGGCGCACATGATTTTCGCGCTGTTTCTCGGCCGCGCGACGATGACCCATGTCTCGACCTCCTTCGAGGTCTACCGCAGCCTCGAGGGTCTCACCATGCTGGCCGTCGGCACCGGGGTGGGCGCGGGCTTTGCCCTGCTGATCTTCAACATCACGGTGATCTCGCTGCCGATGCTGCTCGACCGCGAGATCGACTTCGTCAGCGCGATGATCGCCAGCTTTCAGGCCGTCACGCGGGCGCCGCTGGTGCTGCTGGCCTGGGCCGGGCTGATCGCAGTGCTGACCTTCCTGGCGATGCTGCCGGGGTTCCTCGGGCTCTTTGTGGTCCTGCCGCTGCTGGGCCACGCCACCTGGCATCTCTATGACCAGATGAAGACCACGGCACCTGAGCTGCGAGGAGAGCCCGCAAGGGCTTGAGGAGCGGCGCCTCGGACCTCGTGGTCGCGCCTCGCGTCAGTTGCGGCCGTGGCCGGCGAAACGTCCCGCTTCCTCGGCGGCCTTGCGGATCGCCTTGGACTTGTTGACCGTTTCCATGAACTCGGCTTCCGGGTCGCTGTCGTAGACGACACCACCACCGGCCTGGATATAGAGCTTCTCGTCCTTCACCACCGCGGTGCGCAGGGCGATGCACATGTCCATGTCGCCGCCGGCGCTGAAATAGCCGACACCGCCGGCATAGACACCGCGTTTCTCGGGCTCCAGCTCGTCGATGATCTCCATCGCCCGCACCTTTGGCGCGCCCGACACCGTGCCGGCGGGCATTCCGGCCAGCAGCGCCGAGAGCGCATCCTGGTCTTCCGACAGCTCACCCACCACGTTCGAGACGATATGCATCACATGGGAATAGCGCTCGACGATGAACTCCTCGGTCGGCCGCACGGTGCCGATCTTCGACACCCGACCGGTGTCGTTGCGGCCGAGGTCGAGCAGCATCAGGTGTTCCGCCAGCTCCTTCTTGTCGGCCAGCAGGTCGGCCTCGAGCGCATTGTCCTCTTCCGGCGTCGCGCCGCGCGGGCGGGTGCCGGCGATCGGGCGGATGGTGACCTCGCGGCCAAACACCCGCACCAGGATCTCGGGGCTGGCGCCGATCACCTGGAAGCCGTCGAAGTTGAAGTAGAACATGAAGGGCGAGGGGTTCGTCCGCCGCAGCGAGCGATAGAGCGCAAAGGGCGGCAGCGGGAAGTCCTGGGTCCAGCGCTGCGAGGGCACCACCTGAAAGATGTCGCCGGCGCGGATGTATTCCTTGGCCTTTTCAACCGCGGCCAGGTAATCGGCCTTGGCGAAGTTCGACTGCGGCGGGCCGATCTCGGCCACGTCGCCCAGGTCGCGGCTTTCAGAGGGCAGGGCGCGTTCGAGATCGCGCACCGCGTCCATCACCCGTTCTGCCGCCTGGGCATAGGCCGCCTTGGCCGATTGCCCTTCGCGCACCCAGGCCGGCGAGACCACGGTGACCTCGCCCTTGACGCCGTCAAGCACCGCCACCACCGACGGCCGCATCATCACCGCGTCGGGCAGGCCCAGCGGATCGGGGTTCACGTCGGGCAGATGTTCGACCAGGCGGATCATGTCGTAACCCAGATAGCCGAAGAGCCCGGCCGCTGCCTGTGGCAGGTCGGCGGGCAGGTCGATGTGGCTTTCCTCGATCAACTCGCGCAGCGAGGCCAGCGGATCGGTCTCGACCGGCTGGAACGCATCGCGGTCGAACCGCGCCTCGCGGTTGATCCGGGCCTGTTTGTCGTGGCACTGCCAGATCACGTCTGGCTTCATGCCGATGATCGAATAGCGGCCGCGCACCTCGCCGCCGGTCACCGATTCCAGCATGAAGGCATCGCGCGCGGCGCCCGTCAGCTTGAGCATCAGCGACACCGGCGTGTCGAGATCGGCGGCAAGCCGGGTGTAGACCACCTGGTTCCGGCCCGCCGCATAGCCTTGGGCAAAACCGTCGAAATCGGGCGTCAGGGCCATCGTCTGCGTCCTTACTGGAAGTTGGCGTGAACGGCGTTGAGCGCCTGCTGGTCGATCGAGATGCCGACACGGGTCTGGATGTCGCGGGCCAGCGCCTCGAACATGTCATTGGCGAGGCTGCCGTCGACCTGCTGTTCCAGCGCCTGCAGGATCACCTGGTTCTCGGCGCTGTCGAAATCCGGCGCGGTGATGCTGTCGAGCCGGATGATCACCGCGCGGCCCTGGTGCGGCAGGGTCAGCGTGCCGGGTGCATCGAGGGCAAAGACCTCCTGCAGCGTGTTGGAAGGCAGGTTCGGCAACTGGCCCGAGCGGGTCTGGCCGGTCACCATGGTGGGCTCGAGCCCCAGGCCCTCGAAGGTCCGGCCTTCGCCGAGGTCACTGGCCAGCGCCTCGGCGCGGGCAAGCAGGCGCTTTTCGGTCTCGGCGCGGGTCCAGTCCTGGGCCACGCGATCGCGCACCTCGTCGAGCGGTTGCGGGCTCGGCGGGTTCACGGCGTTCAGGCGCAGGGCAAAGATACCGCCATCGCCAAGCGCGGCAACCTCGGGGAAATCCTCGGTGTCGGCCGCGGCGGCGGCCTCGCGGAAGCTGTCGTAGCCGGCGATGTCGGCGTCGCTCTGCGGGGTCCAGTTGATCTGGCCCAGTTCCATCTCGGTTTCCTTGGCCAGTTCTTCCAGCGTCGCGCCACCGGCGAGCAGATCGTCGATATCGGTGATCAGGCTGTCGATCACCCGGCGGGCACGGTCCTGGGCCAGCTGCTCGCGCAGGATCGGCTGGGCCTCCTCGAAAGAGGTTGCCTGGGCCGGCAGGATGCCGTTGACGCGAAAGATCGCCGGACCGAGATCGGAGCTGAAGGGGCCGACCACATCCTCGACCTCGGCGGCAAAGACCGCCTCGGCGGCGGCGCCCAGGTCGCGGCGGCTGACATCGCCCATGTCGACATCGGGCAGGGCGAGGCCGCGGTTGCTGACCTCGGTCTCGAAGTCGCTCTCGCCGCTTTCGATCCGGGCAATCGCCGCTTCGGCGGCCTCGGTGTCGGCCATCACCAGGCGTTCGACCAGACGGCGTTCCTCCTGGTTGAAGCGGTCGGATTGCTCGTCATAGGCCTTGCGCAGCGTCTCCTCGTCAACCTCGACCGTGTCGAGCAGCATGTCGGGCGTGAGCCAGGCATAGGTGATGTCGCGGGTCTCTGGCAGGGTGTAGGTGGCGATATTGTCCTGGTAGAAGGCGGTCAGCTCGTCCTCGGTGGGGGCCGGCACCGGCTCTTCCAGCGCGCTGTCGTCGAGCGCGGCCCAGGTAAAGGCGCGGGTCTCGCCGACAAAGCCCAGCAGGGTCTGGACGTAAGTGTCGGGCATCGGCGCGCCCGAGACCACGGCAGCCTGCAGCAGCGCGCGGGCGGTCTCCTCGCGCAGGTCCTGCTCGAACTCAGCCTCGTTGAGCCCGGCGTTCTCGAGGGCAAAGCGATAGGTGTCGCGGTCGAAGCGGCCGCTGGCGCCCTGAAAGGCGGAAATGTCCATCAGCTCGCGCGCCACGGTCTCGTCACCGACCGAAATGCCCAGTTCGTCGGCCTCGTGGGTGATGGCGGTGGTGGTGATCAGCTGGCCCAGCACCCGCTGCGGGATCTGCAGCGCCTGCGCCTGGGGAAAGCTCAGCGCCTGCCCGGTCTCGGCCTGGGCAGAGCGGATCTCGTTCTGCAGAGCGCGGGCATAGTCGTCGACGCTGATCGGCGTGTCGCCCACGGCGCCCACCGAGCGCACCGTGCCGGAGAGATTGGTCGCGCCGAAACCCGCGAGGCCCACGAAGAGCAGACCCATGAGAATCCAGACAAATGTCTTGGAGATGCTGTTGCCTTTGGCCATGACCGCCCCTGCGTTGTTCGCCTTTATTGCGAGACGTGTCTACGCGCAGGCCGGGGCAGGGGCAAGAGGGGCAGACCGGGCTCTTTGGTCCCTTGCGGGCCCGCATCGCAGGCGGGCGTCGCAAGGGGGGAAGAGAGGGTCAGTCCTTGCCGCGGTAGGGCTCGACGTATTGCAGCGCCATGTCCCAGGGGAAGAAGATCCAGGTGTCCTGGCTGACCTCGGTGATGAAGCTGTGGACCTGCGGCCGGCCCATCGGCTTGGCATAGACGGTGGCGATATGCGCCTTGGGCATGTGGCTGCGCACGGTCTCGATGGTCTTGCCGGTGTCGACCAGATCGTCGATCACCAGCACGCCGGTGCCGTCACCCACGACATCCATGTCGGGCGACTTGATCACCTTGGGCGCGGTCTGTTCCTGGTGGTTGTAGCTCTTGACCGAAATCGTGTCGACGATCCGGATGCCCAGCTCGCGCGCGACGATCATCGCCGGCGCCATGCCGCCGCGGGTGATCGCGACAACGGCGCGCCAGGCGCCATCGTCGGGGCCATGCCCGTCCAGCCGCCAGGCCAAGGCCCGTGCGTCGCGGTGCAGCTGGTCCCAGCTGACGTGAAAACCTTTTTCGTGTGGCAGACGATCGCTCATCTCCGGTCCTCCGTTTTTTTCGCGTCTAGCCGAACTGCGCTGCAAAAGGAAGCTGGCGGGTGGAAAATCTCGGGATGACGTAAGCGCCGAGCCGGGTCAGCGGCTGCCCGCGGGGTAGCGCCGAGCGCCATAAGCGGACGGGCGGAGAGTCTCGGGATGACGTGAGCACCGAGCCGGGCCAGCGGCTGCCCGCGGGGTGCCGCTGCAACCTTGGTTCGGCCGCGCTTTATCTCAGCCAAGTCAGGAGGACCTTCGAGCGACGCGCCTTACTCAGCCAAAGCGGCAGCCCGGTGGGGCGGGCAGCCGCTGGCCCGGCGGCCTGCGGCCTTGTTCCGGGCCGGGAAATACTCCGGCGGGGCAGGTGGCCTTTGGTCAGACGCAGTCGCTGGCCCGGCGGCCTTGCACCGGGGCCAGGAAATCAGGCCTTGCTCATGTCCGGCGCATCCACCGCCTTCATGCCGACCACGTGATAGCCGGCGTCGACATGCAGGTTCTCACCGGTCACGCCAGACCCAAGGTCCGACAGCAGATACAGCGCCGACCGTCCCACGTCGTCGATCGTCACATTGCGGCGCAGCGGCGAGTTGTACTCGTTCCACTTCATGATGTAGCGGAAATCGCCGATGCCCGACGCCGCCAGCGTCTTGATCGGCCCGGCCGAGATTGAGTTGACCCGGATGCCATCCTTGCCGAGATCCTCGGCGAGGTACCGCACGGAGGCCTCCAGCGCCGCCTTGGCCACGCCCATCACGTTGTAATGCGGCATCACCCGTTCGGCGCCGTAATAGGTCAGCGTCAGGGCCGAGGCGCCGGGCTCCATCATCTTCTCGGCGCGCTGCATCACCGCGGTGAAGCTGTAGACCGAGATGTCCATCGACATGGTGAAGTTCTGCCGGCTGGTCTCGACATAGCGCCCGCGCAGCTCGTTCTTGTCGGAAAACCCGATGGCATGGACCACGAAATCCAGCGTGCCCCAGCGCTCCTTGAGGCTGTCGAAGAGCGCGTCGATCGAGCCCTCGTCGCTGACATCGCAGGGCAGCACGATATCGCTGCCCAGTTGCGCGGCCAGCGGGCCAACCCGTTTCATGAGAGCTTCGCCCTGGTAGGAAAAGGCCAGCTCCGCGCCGGCATCGGCCAGTGCCTTGGCAATCCCCCAGGCGATCGACTTGTCGTTCGCCAGCCCCATGATCAGGCCGCGTTTGCCGGCCATCAGCGTATTTGACATCTCGCATTCTCCGCTCAAGTGTCTCGAATGCAACGCTTATGGCATAGGAAGCTGTGCTTCAAGAGCGCGAACTCTCGAATGCGCCCGCGACGGCGCATAGGATTATCGTTAGACTATCGTGAAAAGGAGCCGATGATGGCGGAACGCAACGGTATATTTGCGGGAGACTCTCCGTTCGAGATCGCCCGCCGCTGGCTGGCCGAGGCCGAGCAGACGGAGGTCAACGACCCCAATGCCATCGCGCTTGCGACGGTGGATGCAGACGGCATGCCCAACGCCCGGATGGTTCTGCTGAAGGATATCGAGGAGGGCAGCTTTGTCTTCTACACCAATTACAACAGCGCCAAGAGCCAGGAAATCACCGCCACCGGCACCGCAGCCTTTGTGATGCACTGGAAAAGCCTGCGCCGGCAGATCCGCGTGCGCGGCCATGTCACCCGCGAGGACGGGCCGCAGGCGGATGCCTATTACAAGTCGCGCTCGCTCAAGAGCCGTCTGGGGGCCTGGGCGTCAGACCAGTCGCAGCCGCTGTCGTCGCGCACCGCACTGATGGCCGAGGTCGCCAAGGTCACCGCCCAGAAGGGCAGCGACCCCGAGCGGCCGCCGTTCTGGGGCGGCTGGCGGATCACGCCGGTCGAGATCGAGTTCTGGGCGGACGGGGCCTTTCGGCTTCACGACCGCTTCGTCTGGCGACGTCAAGGTGGAGGAGATGCCTGGCAAATTACACGTCTTAACCCCTGAATTTTGCGTAACGTGAAATGCATTCCCTCAGTAAATCAGGGATATGGGCTTGCATTTTGCGTAACCTTGGTTGCAAGTGTTAACCGGGATGAGAAAGAACAGAGTGCGAATTGGAACAAGTAGAACACCAGCCCAGACGGGTTGAGGGCCGGGTGAAATGGTTCGACCCTTTGAAGGGCTTCGGATTTGTGGTCGCCGACATCGGAGGACCCGACATCCTGTTGCACTCCAACGTGCTGCGCAACTACGGCCAGAGCTCGGTCGCTGACGGCGCGCATGTTGTCGTGGACATACAGGAGACGCCGCGGGGCATTCAGGCCGTTGCGGTGGTCGAGATCCAGCCGCCCGAGGATGACGGCACGCCGCCGCTTGCCGACTTCGAGGTTGTCGATCCCGAAGTGATCGCCGCCGCCGAGCTCGAGCCCGCGCGGGTGAAATGGTTCGACAAGTCAAAAGGCTTTGGCTTTGCCAATGTCTTTGGTAGACCTGAGGACGTGTTCCTGCACGTCGAGGTGTTGCGCCGCTCGGGCCTCGCCGATGTGCAGTCTGGTGAGGCTCTGGGTCTGCGCGCCATCGAAGGCAAGCGCGGCCGGATGGCGGTTGAGGTATGTCCTTGGGAAAGCGCGTTGAAATCACACTAGGCGCGGCAGTTCTTGCCGTCCTGGCCCTGACGCAATCGGCGCTTGCCGCCTGTCAGCCCGGCAAGATCGAACTGGCCGGCGAAAAGGGCGTGGTGACCTTCGATGTCGCCGTGGCCGACGATTTTCAGGAACGGGCTCGTGGGCTGATGTTCGTCAAGGAAATGGCCGACAGCCAGGGAATGCTCTTCATCTACGGTGTCACCCGGCCGGTGAGCTTCTGGATGAAGAACACCTATATTCCGCTCGACATGATCTTCATCGACCGCCGCGGCGTGGTGAAGAAGGTGCACGAGAACGCGGTGCCGCATGACGTCAAGGCGATCTCCAGCGACGTGCCGATTCGAAGCGTGCTCGAGATCAACGGCGGGCTGGCCGCCAAGATGGGCATCGTGCCGGGCACCCCGGTGCGCCACGTTGATCTGCCGCAGACCGGTGTCGCCTGGCCCTGCTGAGCGGCGCTTACCCGAGTTAGGTCAGCGTTGCGGCGGGAAAGATGCGACGGCCCGGTGCCTTTGCGCTTTTCTTTGTCGGCGGGGCGGATTAAGAAGCCCTCGGTTTCGGGGCGTAGCGCAGCCTGGTAGCGCGACGGTTTTGGGTACCGTAGGTCGCAAGTTCGAATCTTGCCGTCCCGACCAACCTCTCATCACACACCAGATATTGTGGTCAGCCTTTGGGCAGACCCATCTTGCTGCGGGTCCCTCGTGGCTTGCCATGTGTCTTTTTCGCACTTTTCCACAGGGCAGGCGGTTTTCCCCGCCGGGGCGGTTCCACGGCCCTGTTAGCGTTAACGCTGCGGGGGATAAATCCACCGTGCCGCTGCGGCAACTGGCGGTAAACCTGCCGGGAAACATGGGAAAAAAGGTTAACGCTACCTGTGGGCAAAGATGTGCGTATTTCGAGGCTGAATCGGGGACAGTTTCGGAGGTGATTGCGTCAAGACCTTTCGGGGCAAATTAAATGAAAAATGAATATTGACGGTCTATGCGGGAATACGCCAGATTGTGGAGGTCGCCAGCGAGCACACAACATATTGTGGCCACGGCGGCAGGGGACAGACTGCAAACCTTCAGAGCCACGGGCCCTCTCGGCCCCGCCAGACCGCCCCTCGGGGCCGATGCGCCGCCGGGCGTGCAGAAACACCGGCGTGGACGAAGGATTGCACATGAATTTCACGCGGTATCGCCGCGACGGCGCTGGGCCGGGACCACAGGGTAAGAGGCAAGACACAGATGAAAATCGACAGACGGTTTACCAAGGCAGGCCAGGACGCCTACGCAGAGATCGACTTCGTCACCACCGCGTCGGAGATCCGCAATCCTGACGGCACCATCGTCTTCCGTCTCGACAATGTCGAAGTGCCCGCATCCTGGAGCCAGGTAGCCAGCGACGTCATCGCCCAGAAATACTTCCGCAAGGCCGGCGTGCCGACCGAGCTCAAGAAGGTCCGCGAAAAGGACGTGCCAGAGTTCCTGTGGCGCTCGGTTCCCGCCAATGACGACACCCCGCGCACCGGCGAAACTTCGTCCAAGCAGGTGTTCGACCGTCTGGCCGGCGCCTGGGCCTATTGGGGCTGGAAAGGTGGCTACTTCACCACCGAGGACGACGCCCGCGCCTATTACGACGAGATGCGCCACATGCTGGCGACCCAGCGCGCGGCCCCCAACAGCCCGCAATGGTTCAACACCGGCCTGCACTGGGCCTATGGCATCGATGGCCCGGGGCAGGGCCACTATTACGTCGATTACAAGACCGGCAAGCTGACCCGGTCGAAATCGGCTTACGAACATCCGCAGCCGCACGCGTGCTTTATCCAGTCGGTCGCGGATGACCTGGTCGGTGACGGAGGCATCATGGATTTGTGGGTGCGCGAAGCGCGCCTGTTCAAATATGGCTCCGGCACCGGCACGAACTTCTCGTCGCTGCGCGCCGAGGGGGAAAAGCTGTCCGGCGGTGGCAAGTCCTCGGGCCTGATGGGCTTTCTCAAGATCGGTGACCGCGCGGCCGGCGCCATCAAGTCGGGCGGCACCACGCGCCGTGCGGCCAAGATGGTGATCTGCGATGCCGACCACCCGGACATCGAGGAATTCATCAACTGGAAGGTCAAGGAAGAGCAGAAGGTCGCCTCGATCGTCGCCGGCTCGAAGATGCACGAAAAGATGCTCAACGGCATCTTCGCGGCGATCGCCGCCTGGGACGGTAAGGTGGAAGACGCCTACGACCCGACAAAAAACGACGCGCTGAAGGCCGCGATCCGCGCCGCCAAGAACGTCATGATCCCCGAGACCTATATCAAGCGCGTGCTCGACTATGCCCGCCAAGGCTATTCCTCGATCGAGTTCCCGACCTATGATACCGATTGGGATTCAGAGGCTTATGCCTCGGTCTCCGGGCAGAACTCGAACAATTCGATCCGCGTCACCAATGCCTTTCTCGAGGCAGTGAAGAATGGCGAGAAATGGGCGCTGCTGAACCGCACCGACGGTCAGGTGGCCAAGGAAATCGACGCCCGCGAGCTTTGGGAGCAGGTGGGTCACGCGGCCTGGGCCTGTGCCGATCCGGGCATCCAGTACCATGACACCGTCAACCAGTGGCATACCTGCCCGGAAGACGGCGAAATCCGCGGTTCGAACCCGTGCTCGGAATACATGTTCCTCGACGACACCGCCTGCAACCTGGCGTCGATGAACCTGCTGACCTTCTACACCGACGGCAAGTTCCAGGCCGAGGACTACGTGCACGCCACGCGCCTCTGGACCCTGACGCTGGAGATCTCGGTCACCATGGCGCAGTTCCCCTCCAAGGAAATTGCCCAGCTGTCCTACGACTTCCGTACCCTGGGCCTTGGCTACGCCAATATCGGCGGCCTGCTAATGAACATGGGCTACGGCTACGACTCGGAAGAGGGCCGGGCGCTCTGTGGCGCGCTGACCGCGATCATGACCGGTGTGGCCTATGCCACCTCGGCCGAGATTGCCGGCGAGCTGGGGGCCTTCTCGGGCTACGAGCGCAATGCCAAGCACATGCTGCGCGTCATCCGCAACCACCGCACCGCCGCCTATGGCCGGTCCGACGGCTACGAGGGGCTGGCGATCAACCCGGTGCCGCTGGATCAGGTGAACTGCCCCGAGGCTGGTCTGGTCGACATGGCCAAGACCGCCTGGGACGAGGCGCTGCGCCTTGGCGAACAGCACGGCTACCGCAACGCGCAGACCACGGTCATTGCGCCCACCGGCACCATCGGCCTGGTCATGGATTGCGACACCACCGGCATCGAGCCCGACTTTGCCCTGGTGAAGTTCAAGAAACTCGCGGGGGGTGGTTACTTCAAGATCATCAACCGTTCGGTTCCGGCGGCACTGGAGAAACTCGGATATTCCTCCTCCCAGATTGAAGAGATCATCTCTTATGCCGTCGGTCACGGAAGCCTCGGCAATGCGCCGGGCATCAACCACACCTCGCTGATCGGCCATGGTTTCGGCAGCAAGGAAATCGAAAAGATCGAGGCGGCGCTGGCGTCGGCCTTCGACATCCGCTTCGTGTTCAACCAGTGGACCCTCGGCGAAGAGTTCTGCAAGGACGTGCTGGGCATCCCGGCCGCCAAGCTGACCGATCCGACCTTCGATCTGCTGCGTCACCTGGGCTATTCCCGCGCCGAGATCGAGGCTGCCAACGACCACGTCTGCGGCACCATGACCCTGGAAGGGGCGCCGCATCTGAAGACCGAGCACTACGTGATCTTCGACTGCGCCAACCCCTGCGGCAAGAAGGGCAAGCGCTTCCTGTCGGTCAACAGCCACATCGACATGATGGCGGCGGCGCAGAGCTTCATCTCGGGCGCGATCTCCAAGACCATCAACATGGCCAATGACGCTACCATCGAGGATTGCCAGGCCGCCTATGAACGGTCGTGGAAGATGGGCATCAAGGCCAATGCGCTCTACCGCGACGGGTCCAAGCTGAGCCAGCCGCTGGCGGCCGCGCTGGTCGAGGACGACGAAGAGGCGGCCGAAGTGCTCGAAAGCGGCAACCAGACCGAAAAGGCACAGGTGCTGGCCGAGAAGATCGTCGAGAAGATCATCGTCAAGGAGATCATCAAGTCCGAGCGCTCCAAGATGCCGGAACGCCGCAAGGGCTATACCCAGAAGGCGATTGTCGGCGGTCACAAGGTCTATCTGCGCACCGGTGAATACCAGGATGGCACCCTGGGCGAGATCTTCATCGACATGCACAAGGAAGGTGCCGGGTTCCGGGCGATGATGAACAACTTCGCCATCGCGGTCTCGGTGGGCCTGCAATACGGCGTGCCGCTGGAGGAATTCGTCGACGCCTTCACCTTCACCAAGTTCGAGCCCGCGGGCATGGTGCAGGGCAACGACTCGATCAAGAATGCCACTTCCATCCTCGACTACATCTTCCGCGAGCTGGCGGTGTCCTACCTGGACCGCACCGACCTGGCCCATGTGAAGCCCGAAGGTCACAGCTTCGATGACCTGGGCCGCGGCGTCGAGGAGGGGCAACCCAACGTCACCGAGGTCAGCGAAAGCGCTGCCACCAAGTCGCTGGCGGTGCTGAAGCAGATCAGCTCCACCGGCTACCTGCGCAAACGCCTGCCCCAGGAGCTTGTCGTGCTCCGGGGCGGTCAGGCGGAGGATCCGGTCATGGCCCTCCAGACCCTGGTTCCGGAACTCCGCAATGACGGCGGCAGTGTCGCGGCCGCGGTGACGACGACAACGGCCGTGGCCAGCGGCGGGGTGACGATGGACGCCCGCGTCAAGGCCAAGATGCAGGGCTACGAAGGCGATCCCTGCGGCGATTGCGGCAACTACACGCTGGTGCGCAACGGCACCTGCATGAAGTGCAACACCTGCGGCGGCACCTCGGGCTGCAGCTAAGGAGCGAGAGATGTCTACGGAAGAGAACGGAACATCGAATAAGTCGGTCGGCATCCGATTGGAGAATTGCTTGAATGGCCGAATTGAGAATGTCCAAGGTGTTGGCGGCGATACGCTGATCTCAGCTGAAAATTCGACCGGCATTAGCGTAAGGAAGATCAACTACTCAGGTGGTAGGCAGGCGTTCGAGGGTCGCAACGTAAAAGACCTTGTTATCTCAGACGTGACTTTTACGGCGGGCGTTGGCTGTTCTGAGGTTGCCAGTAAAGTGCTTAGGACTTCAGAAGGCCAAGAGTTACTGACCAAGTTAAAGCAAGCAGCACAGGAGGGGGCAACCGATGACGACCTCCAGCGTCATGCACAGACCTCAAAGGTCGGTCAATGGCTTAAAAACCAAAAGTTCACTGACTGGGCGGGTCTAGTTCATCGTATTTTGGAAGGCTTTGGAGCAACCTAACTATGGGGCGGGTGCGCTCGCCCCTTGCACGACCAGGCCGCAGGCAAAAAGCATCGAGCGGTGTAATGATGAGCTTGGTTTGTGAAACTGGGGCGCTTCGGCGCCCCATTTTGTTTTTCAGATCAAGGGATTGTCGCCCGAAGCTCACACATCCGGGCGCGCCCCCGTAGGGTGGGTTTGCAACCCACCGCTCCCGCCGCCAAACCCGCCGCTCTCACCACCCCAGAAAAACATACCCACAGCCAAACGCACATTTACCCCATTTCTCAAGCCTCTGTTATCAAGAGATTTCCGCCCCATAACGCCGCCTGCACACATATCCATCCACAGAATTGTCCCGTCTTTCCACAGCCCCTGAAACCGGCCCGCTCCGCGCAACCGGCCTTAAGGTCTTTTCTTTTCCCGGCCCGCGTGAAATAGGGAAGCGTCAAATGCTGCTGCTCAAGAGGACCGCCGAATGGAGATTCGCGAGGCGCTGACATTTGACGATGTGCTGCTGGTACCGGCTGCGTCCAATGTCCTGCCCAACACTGCCGACACCACCACCCGGGTCACCCGCGCCATCGGGATGAACATCCCGCTGCTCAGCTCGGCGATGGACACCGTCACCGAAAGCCGCATGGCGATCACCATGGCCCAGGCCGGTGGCATCGGCGTGATCCACAAGAACCTCAGCGTCGAGGCGCAATCGCGCGAGGTGCGTCGGGTCAAACGCTTTGAGAGCGGCATCGTCTACAACCCCGTCACGCTCCGCGTCGACCAGACGCTGGCAGACGCCAAGGCCCTGGTCGAGCGCTACAATTTCACCGGTTTCCCGGTGGTGGACGAGCGCGGCCACGTGGTCGGCATCCTGACCAACCGCGACATGCGCTTTGCCCAGAGCGATGACACGCCGGTCAAACTGATGATGACCTCGGACAATCTCGCCATGCTGGCCGAGCCAGCCGATCTGGAGCAGGCCAAGAGCCTGATGAAGGAACGCCGCATCGAGAAGCTGCTGGTGCATGACGGCAAGGGCAAGCTCACCGGTCTGCTCACCCTGCGCGACACCGAACAGGCGGTGCTCAACCCCACCGCCTGCAAGGATGCGCTGGGGCGTCTGCGGGTGGCTGCGGCCACTTCGGTGGGTGATGCGGGCTTTGAGCGTACGGGCGAGCTGGTCGATGCCGGCGTCGACATCGTGGTGATCGACACTGCGCATGGCCATTCCGCCGGGGTGATCGACGCGGTGCGCCGCGCCAAGCAGCTCTCGAACGAGGTTCAGGTGATTGCAGGCAACGTTGCCACCGGCGAGGCGACCCGCGCGCTGATCGACGCTGGTGCGGATGCGGTCAAGGTCGGCATCGGCCCGGGCTCGATCTGCACCACCCGCATGGTCGCCGGTGTCGGCGTGCCGCAGCTCACCGCCGTGATGGATTGCGCCAAGGCCGCCGGTGACGTGCCGGTGATCGCCGACGGTGGCATCAAGTTCTCTGGCGATTTCGCCAAGGCCATCGCTGCCGGCGCCTCCTGCGCCATGGTCGGCTCGATGATCGCCGGCACGGATGAAAGCCCCGGCGAGGTGATCCTCTACCAGGGCCGCTCGTTCAAGGCCTATCGCGGCATGGGCAGCCTCGGCGCCATGGCGCGCGGCTCGGCCGACCGGTATTTCCAGAAGGACGCCGCCTCTGACAAGCTGGTGCCCGAGGGCATCGAGGGGCAGGTGGCCTACAAGGGCTCGGCCGGGGCGGTGATCCACCAGCTCGTCGGCGGTCTGCGGGCGGCCATGGGCTATACCGGCTGCGCTACCATCGAGGAGATGCGCAGCAACTGCAGCTTCGTCAAGATCACCGGGGCCGGCCTGCGCGAGAGCCATGTGCACGACGTGCAGATCACGCGCGAGAGCCCGAACTACCGGGTCGGCTGATGACACCGGCGGCGCGGATCCAGACAGGCGGTGAATTGCTCGATGCGATCCTTGCGGGGCAGGCGGCCGAACAGGCCCTGACCCGCTGGGCGCGCGGCAACCGCTATGCCGGCTCCAAGGACCGTGCCGCGATCCGCGATCTGGTCTTTGACGCGCTGCGGCGCAAACGGTCCTATGGCGCGCTTGGCGGCGCGGTCACCGGCCGCGGGTTGATGCTTGGCGCACTGCGCGCCGAGGGCACGCCGATTGATGACATCTTCACCGGCGAGCGCTTCATGCCCGCGCCCGTGACCGATGAGGAACGCGCCGCGTTCCGCGATCCCACCGAGGCCGAGGCGCGCGACCTGCCGGATTGGCTCTGGCCGCGGTTCGAGGCCTCTCTGGGCGCTGAGGCCGAGACCGAAGCGCTGCTGCTGCGCGACCGCGCCGAAGTGTTCCTGCGCGCCAACCTATTGAAAACCAACCGGGACGATGCCTTGGCCGCCTTGGCCAGTGACGGCATCACCGCCCAGCCGCATCCGCTTTCGCCCACCGCCCTGCGCGTGACCGAGGGCGCCCGTCGGGTGCATCTGTCGGACGCCTACAAGGACGGGCTGGTCGAACTGCAGGATGTAGCCTCTCAGGCCGTGGTCGACGCTCTCGATCTGCAACCGGGCCAGCGCGTGCTTGATTTCTGCGCTGGCGGCGGCGGCAAGGCGCTGGCCATGGCCGCGCAGACCGGCGGCCCGGTCAGCGCCCATGACATCGACCCCGCGCGGATGGCCGACATCCCCGCCCGCGCCACCCGCGCCGGTGCCGAGATCACCTTAGAGACCGCGCCCAAAGGCCCCTTCGACCTCGTGCTCTGCGACGCGCCCTGCACCGGATCGGGCAGCTGGCGTCGCGCGCCCGAGGCCAAATGGCGACTGACCGAGGACCGCCTGACCGAGCTCTGCGCGCTGCAGGACAGCGTGCTCGACGCCGCCGCCCCGCTGGTCGGTCCCGGCGGCACGCTGGCCTATGCCACCTGTTCGCTGCTGGCTGACGAAAATGCCACCCGGATCGCCGCGTTTCAGGCCCGCCAGCCCGGCTGGAAAGTGCAGCGCGAGCGGCAGTTTACCCTTCAGGACGGCGGTGACGGTTTCTACATCGCGATGTTGAAACGCGACTGACTCTGTGTTCCTCTCAACCGGCAGGTGAGTGGCCCGTCAGCGGTTAACTCACCATTAAGGATCGCCGGGTGTAATGGCCAAAACGCGATGAGCCTGGAGAGTCGGTTTGGCAGAGACGATGAGCGCAGATCCCACGCACGACGACCGCCCCCCGCCGGCGGACCGGCGGCCGCTGTACCTGGTTGCCCTGGCGGTGGCCCTGATCGCGGCCTCGGGGCTCTTGCCCGGCGGCATCGCGGCGCTCGGCGCCCTGGCGCTGGGGGTGGGGATCTTCTGTTCGGCGCTCCTGCTGCATGGCCGCCAGCTGCTGCAACGGCGCGGCCAGCTGCGCGTGCTGCAGCAGATGGCGCATTTCCTTGCAGGGGATCCGGCGGTCACGGTGGTGGCCGATGCCGAGGGCGAGATCCATCACGTCAATCCCGCCGCCCGCGCGCGGTTTCCCGATGCCGAGACGCTGACCAGCCAGGAAAGCGGCGAAGGCGGCAATGTTGCCGGGCTCTTGCGCGGGCTGATGGCCAACCCGGCCAGCGTGGTCTACCGCCTGCAGAAAAAGGCCGAATCGCAAGGGGTTGCCAGCGACACGGTCAGTACCCGCAGCGGCCAGGTCTCGCTCTCGGTGCACGGGATCGGCGGCGGGCTGCGGCTCTGGCGGATCGAGGAAAGTCGCGCCTCCGCCGGCGAACAGGCCGAAGCCGGGCTGCTGCCGCGGCTGACGGTGGGGCGGGGCGGCACGATCCTCTTCATGAACGCTGCCGCGCGCAAGCTGATCGGCAAGCGGGTCTCGGCGCTCGACCGGCTGAGCAGCGATCCGCTCGAAAACGGCAAGGTGATCTCGGTCGACACCGCCTCCGGGCCCGTCGCGCGGCTGGTCAGCGAGGTACCGCTGAACGGTGGCCGGCGCGAGCTCTTCTTCCTGCCGCCCCCGGCCGAGAGCGAGAGCAGCACCAGTTTCGACCATCTCAGCGTGCCGCTGATGAAGGTCTCGCAGAACGGCATCGTGACCCGCGCCAATCACGAAGCGCTCAAACTGCTGAACGTCGAGGATGTCTCGGGCAAGAAACTCGCCGACCTGATGGAGGGACTGGGCCGCCCGGTTACCGACTGGCTGCGTGATGCCGCCACCGGCAGAGGCCAGAAGCAATCGGAATTCCTGCGCATTTCGCGCCGCGACCGCGAGGTTTTTGTCCAGGTGGTGCTGAACCGCGTCTTCGAAGACGGCGAGCCGTCGATCATCGCGGTGCTGAACGACGCGACCGAATTGAAGACCCTGGAGGCGCAATTCGTCCAGAGCCAGAAGATGCAGGCCATCGGCCAGCTCGCCGGCGGTGTGGCACATGACTTCAACAACCTTCTGACAGCGATTTCAGGCCATTGCGACCTGCTTCTGCTGCGCCACGACCAGGGCGATCCGAACTACGGCGACCTCGTCCAGATCAACCAGAATGCCAACCGTGCCGCCGCCCTGGTGGGGCAACTTCTGGCCTTTTCGCGCAAGCAGACGCTTTGTCCCGAGGTGCTCGATCTGCGCGACACCCTGGCCGACCTGACCCACCTGTTGAACCGCCTTGTGGGCGAGCGGGTGGTGCTGGCGCTGGATCACGACCCCGTCCTGCGCACCATCCGCGCCGACAAGCGGCAGCTGGAACAGGTGCTGATGAACCTGGTGGTCAACGCCCGCGACGCCATGCCCGAAGGCGGCGAGATCCGCATCACCACCGAGGGCCTCACCCTCGATGCGCCGCTGAAGCGCGACCGCGCTTCGGTGCCGCTGGGCGATTACGTGCTGGTCAAGGTGCAGGACAAGGGCGTCGGTATCGCCCCGGACATGCTGCAGAAGGTCTTCGAGCCCTTCTACACCACCAAGCGCACCGGCGAAGGCACCGGTCTGGGCCTCTCGACGGTCTATGGCATCGTCAAGCAGACCGGCGGCTTCATCTTCGTCGATTCGGTGGTGGGCAAAGGGACCTGCTTTTCCCTGCTCTTCCCGGTCTACAGCGAAAAGCCGGCGGCCGATGCCATCAGCCTCGCCCTCGAAGAGGAAGGCGCCGGCGGTCCGGACCATGACGCGGTGATCCTGCTGGTCGAAGACGAGGCGCCGGTGCGGGCCTTTGCCAGCCGCGCCCTGCGGATGCGCGGCTTCAAGGTGCTCGAGGCCGCCTCGGCGGAGGAGGCGCTGGAACTGCTGCGCGACCCGGAAATCGAGGTGAATGTCTTCGTGACCGACGTGGTGATGCCCGGCCTCGACGGTCCCAGCTGGGTCCGTCAGGCACTGGTAGATCGGCCAGAGGTCAAAGTGGTCTTCGTCTCGGGCTATGCGCAGGAAAGCTTCCACGACGATCAGGCCGCGATTCCCAATTCCACCTTCCTGCCGAAGCCCTTCTCGCTGGTGGAACTGACCGACACCGTCCAGCGGCAGTTGCACTGACGTGTCCCGGCCCCCGTGCCGGGACCTCATGGCCGACCACGAGGCCCCGGATCGGGGTCCGGGGCGGGCGGCGCCAAGCCCCGAGGCAATCAGGAAATCGAGTCGTAAAGCTCGAATTCAGCGGCACATTTGCGGCGCAGCTTGGCTTCGACCCGGGGGGACAGCGCGACCTCGATCTGCGGCGAGACATTCTCGCGCGGCAGATCCAGTGTCACCGAGAGCCGGTCTTCCAGAAAAGCGATCAGCCGCGCCTGGTCTTCGTAGCGGAACAGATGGGTGACGCTGGTGCCATTGGGCCGGGGCTCGAGGAACTTGGCCTGGCTGCCGACATTGGCAAACCCCGGGCGCGCGCCCTTGCAATAGCCTTCGACAAATTCGTCGAAGCTCAGGTGTTCGGTGGAATTTGGTTTGCCCGACATGAAGGGCCGTTGGCGGTAGCGGTACCAACTGGACAGCCAGGAGATCGGCTCGCGCATCACCGCCAGGGTCTCCATGTCCGGAGCCCCCATCTTTTCGAACATCGGGCGAAAGAACCGGTTGTAGCGATAGACCGGCGCATGTTTCAGATCCGGCGGATTGAGGATCGCCATGTCGGCCTTTGGAGCCAGCGCCTTGTCATAGGCCGACGTCCCGGTTTTCGGAACCGCCAGAAACGCCAGTCTTTCTCTCCAGAATACAAGCACTTGCACGACCCTTTTGATGCGGAAACCACAGCCTTGGCGCAGCATAGGCAGGCGGTTCTCCGCCGTAAACCAATCTTTAAGCTTTCTGCGAAACAGTGGAAACGAAGAGAATTCTCTTGAAATGTTCTTGTTTTGGTCGCACATAGGAACAAGGCAAGAACATTTGGTGGCATTGCCGCTTCCGAGGCGGTGTGAAATAAGGGCCCGAACGCATGGCAACGGCAGATCTTCTCTCGATGAGCAAAAAGAACAACCCCGACAAGCAAAAGGCGCTCGACAGCGCCCTGGCCCAGATCGAACGTCAGTTCGGCAAGGGGTCGATCATGAAACTCGGCGGTGAGAACGCGCTGCCCGACATCGAGGCGACCTCGACCGGGTCGCTTGGTCTCGACATTGCGCTGGGGATCGGCGGGCTGCCCAAGGGGCGGATCATCGAGATCTACGGCCCGGAATCCTCGGGCAAGACCACGCTGACACTGCATTGCGTCGCGGAAGAGCAGAAGCTGGGCGGCGTCTGTGCCTTCGTCGATGCCGAACATGCGCTCGACCCGCAATATGCCAAGAAGCTGGGCGTGAACCTCGACGAGCTGCTGATCTCGCAGCCCGACACCGGCGAACAGGCGCTCGAGATCACCGATACGCTGGTGCGCTCCGGCGCGGTCAACCTCGTGGTCGTCGATTCGGTCGCGGCGCTGACCCCCAAGAGCGAGCTAGAGGGCGACATGGGCGACAGCTCGGTCGGCGTGCATGCCCGTCTGATGAGCCAGGCGATGCGCAAGCTCACCGGCTCGATCAGCCGGTCGAAATGCATGGTGATCTTCATCAACCAGATCCGCATGAAGATCGGCGTGATGTTCGGCTCGCCCGAAACCACCACTGGCGGCAATGCGCTGAAATTCTACAGCTCGGTGCGGCTCGATATCCGCCGCATCGGCGCGATCAAGGACCGTGACGAGGTGGTCGGCAACCAGACCCGCGTCAAGGTCGTCAAGAACAAGGTCGCGCCGCCGTTCAAGCAGGTGGAATTCGACATCATGTATGGCGAGGGCATCTCGAAGATGGGCGAACTGCTCGATCTGGGCGTCAAGGCCGGGGTGGTCGACAAGTCCGGCGCCTGGTTCTCCTATGGCGACGAGCGGATCGGGCAGGGGCGCGAGAACGCCAAGACCTTCCTGCGCGAGAACAAGCGCATGGCGCTGGAGATCGAAGACAAGATCCGCGCGGCCCACGGGCTCGACTTCGACATGCCGCCAGAGGACAAGGACGACGAGGATGTGATGGAGGCGTAAGGCCGGCATCCCTCGCCGGGGGCTGACATGGCTCCGGAACACCAAACGAAACGGGGCGCGGCACAGGCTGCGCCCCGTTTCTTTGTGACAAACGCCCCGGTCCGGCGGCCGATATCGCGTCGCCCGGCCTTTCCGCCCAACCTGTTATGGACAGCGCCCGGACGGGGCGATACACCTGCGCCGACCTTGAGAAGAAGATGACCCAATGGCCACGCTGAACGACATCCGCTCCACCTTCCTCGATTTCTTTGCCAAGAACGGCCACGAGGTTGTGCCCTCGAGCCCGCTTGTGCCGCGCAACGACCCGACGCTGATGTTCGTCAACTCGGGCATGGTGCAGTTCAAGAACCTGTTTACCGGCGTCGAGAAACGCGACTACGTGCGCGCGACCACCAGCCAGAAATGCGTTCGCGCCGGCGGCAAGCACAATGACCTCGACAACGTGGGCTATACCGCGCGGCACCATACCTTCTTTGAAATGCTGGGGAATTTCAGCTTTGGCGATTACTTCAAGACCGAGGCGATCCCCTATGCCTGGGATCTGATCACCAAGGATTTCGGCATCGATCCCAAGCGGCTGTTGACCACGGTCTATCACACCGACGACGAGGCCTTCGAGATCTGGAAGAAGGTGGGCGTGCCGGAGGATCGGATCATCCGTATCGCCACCTCCGACAACTTCTGGCAGATGGGGCCGACCGGGCCTTGCGGGCCCTGCACCGAGATCTTCTACGATCACGGCGAGCACATCTGGGGTGGCCCCCCGGGCAGCCCCGAGGAAGACGGCGACCGGTTCATCGAGATCTGGAACATCGTCTTCATGCAGAACGAGCAGTTCGAGGACGGCAGCATGCGCCCCCTCGACATGCAGTCGATCGACACCGGCATGGGGCTGGAACGGATCGGCGCGCTGCTGCAGGGCAAGCACGACAATTACGACACCGACCTGATGCGCAGCCTAATCGAGGCCAGCGCCGATGTCTCCTCGACCGATCCGGACGGGCCGGGCAACGTGCATCATCGGGTGATCGCCGATCACCTGCGCTCGACGTCGTTCCTGCTGGCCGATGGCGTGATGCCCTCGAACGAGGGTCGCGGCTACGTGCTGCGCCGCATCATGCGCCGCGCCATGCGGCACGCGCATCTGCTGGGCGCCAAGGACCCGATGATGTTCCGGCTGGTGCCGGCGCTGGTGCGACAGATGGGGGCGGCGTACCCCGAGCTGGGCCAGGCGCAGGCGCTGATCGAAGAGACGCTGCGGCTGGAAGAAACCCGCTTCAAGGCGACGCTCGACCGCGGGCTGAAGCTGCTGGATGACGAGCTCTCGGGCCTGCCAGAGGATGCGCGCCTGCCGGGCGAGACCGCCTTCAAGCTTTATGACACCTACGGCTTCCCGCTCGACCTGACGCAGGATGCGCTGCGCGAAAAGGGTCGCGAGGTCGATACCGCCGGTTTCGACGCCGCCATGGCCGAGCAGAAGGCCAAGGCGCGTGCGGCCTGGGCCGGCTCGGGCGAGACCAAGGATGCCGAGGTCTGGTTCGACATCGCCGACACGCATGCGGCGACCGATTTTCTGGGCTATGACACCGAAGAGGCCGAGGGCCAGGTGCTGGCGTTGGTCAAGGATGGCGCCCAGGTCGAGAGCCTGGGAGAAGGCGAGGAGGGCTGGCTGGTGGTCAACCAGACGCCGTTCTATGCCGAGAGCGGCGGCCAGGTCGGCGACAGCGGCGCCTATCGGAAATCCGGCGGCAAAGGCGTGATCGCCGACACCCGCAAGATGGCCGGCGGGCTCTTTGCCCATCGCGTCACGTCCGAGGAAGGCACGCTCGCCAAGGGCGACGCGCTCGAGCTGAAGGTCGACAATACCCGCCGCAGCGCCATCCGCGCCAACCACTCGGCGACGCACCTGCTGCACGAGGCCCTGCGCGAGGCGCTTGGCGATCACGTGGCACAGCGCGGCTCGCTCAATGCCGACGACCGCCTGCGCTTCGACTTCAGCCACGGCAAGGCGCTGAGCCTCGACGAGATCAGCCGCGTCGAGCGTGACGTCAACACCTACATCCGCCAGAACGCCCCGGTGGAAACCCGGATCATGACGCCGGATGATGCCCGCGCCATGGGCGCGCAGGCGCTCTTTGGCGAGAAATACGGCGACGAGGTGCGGGTGGTCTCCATGGGCCGCAAGGCGGGCTCCGGCAAGGGGTCCGACAAGGCGACCTATTCGATCGAGCTTTGCGGCGGCACCCATGTGCGCCAGACCGGCGACATCGGCGCCTTTGTCTGCCTCGGCGACAGCGCGTCCTCGGCCGGCGTACGCCGGATCGAGGCGCTGACCGGGCAGGCGGCGCTGGACTACCTGCGGGCGCAGGACCATCGGCTGGCCGAGACCGCGCTGGAGCTCAAGACCCAGGCGGCCGAGGTGCCCGACCGGGTGCGCGCGCTGCTGGAAGAACGCAAGGCGCTGCAGAACGAGCTGGCCAACCTGCGCCGCGAATTGGCGATGTCGGGCGGCTCCAAGGGCCCCGAGGCCGCGACCGAAGAGATCGGCGGCGTGCCTTTCGTGGCCCAGGTGCTGACCGGGGTGACCGGCAAGGACCTGCCGCCGCTGATCGATGCGCAGAAGGAAAAACTGGGTTCGGCGGCGATCCTGCTGATTGCCGACACCGGCGGCAAGGCCGCGGTGGCCGCCGGGGTGACCGGTGACCTGACCGACAAGGTCTCGGCCGTCGACCTGGTGCGCGCGGCGGTGGCCGAGCTGGGCGGAAAGGGCGGCGGTGGCCGGCCCGACATGGCCCAGGGCGGCGGCGCCAGCGCCGAGAACGCAAGCAAGGCAATCGACGCGGCAAAAGCCGTGCTGGGAGGATGAGATGAGCGCCTACTGGATCGCACATGTGAACGTCACCGACGAAGAGGCCTATGGCCGCTACGCCAAGCTGGCCGGTGCGCCCATCGCCGCCCATGGCGGCGAGTTCCTGGCCCGCGGCGGCGCCTACGAGACGCTCGAGGGCAAGGACCGGGCGCGCCACGTGGTGGCCCGCTTCCCCTCGCTGCAGGCGGCGCATGATTGCTACAATTCCGACGCCTATCAGGAGGCGCTCAGCCATGCGCGCGGCGCGTCCGAGCGTGACCTGATCATCGTCGAAGGCGTGTAGGGTGGGTTTCTAACCCACCGCCACAGCCAACATTCCAAAACCAGAATAAACCCGGGCCGAGCCCCGGGTTTTTTCAAGTCTGCCGCCCGGCACCGGTGGGTTGCAAACCCACCCTACGCAAAAGGCCGGGCGTCATGCCCGGCCTTCCTGTCATCAAATCAGACGGTCTCAGCCCGCTTTCGACTGCCGCTTGCGCTCATGCGGGTCGAGGTAGCGCTTGCGCAGCCGGATCGACGTGGGCGTCACTTCGACCAGCTCGTCGTCGTTGATATAGGCAATCGCCTCTTCCAGCGAGAGCGTGACCGGGGTGGTCAGCCGCACCGCTTCGTCGGTGCCCGAGGCCCGCACGTTGGTCAGCTTCTTGCCCTTCAGCGGGTTCACCTCGAGATCGTTCTCGCGGCTGTGCTCGCCGATGATCATCCCGGTATAGACCTTGGCCTGCGCCCCGATGAACATCTTGCCGCGATCCTCGAGGTTCCACAGCGCATAGGCCACCGCCTCGCCGTTCTCCATCGAGATCAGCACGCCGGCCCGGCGGCCCGGGATCGGACCCTTGTGCTCGACCCAACCGTGGAACACCCGGTTCAGCACGCCGGTGCCGCGGGTGTCGGTCAGGAATTCGCCGTGATAGCCGATCAGCCCGCGCGACGGCACATGCGCGATGATCCGCGTCTTGCCGGCGCCGGCGGGGCGCATTTCGACCAGCTCGCCTTTGCGCGCGCCAGTCAGCTTTTCGATCACCGCGCCGGAGTATTCGTCATCGACGTCGATGGTGGCCTCTTCGACCGGCTCCATCCGCTTGCCGTCGACTTCCTTCATGATCACCTGGGGACGCGAGATCGACAGCTCGAAGCCCTCGCGACGCATGTTCTCGATCAGAACGCCCATCTGCAGTTCGCCACGGCCCGACACCTCGAAGGCCTCGCCACCGGGCGTGTCGGCGATCTTGATCGCGACGTTGCTCTCGGCTTCCTTCATCAGGCGCTCGCGGATGACCCGGCTCTGCACCTTCTTGCCGTCACGGCCCGCCAGCGGCGAATCGTTGATGCCGAAGGTCACGGTGATGGTCGGCGGATCGATCGGCTGGGCATCCAGCGGCTCGTCGACGGCCAGGGCGCAAATGGTGTCGGCCACGGTCGCCTTGGACATGCCGGCGATCGAGACGATGTCGCCCGCCATGGCTTCCTCGATGTCCTGCTGGCCGAGGCCGCGGAAGGCCTGGATCTTGGTGACCCGGAACTGCTCGATCTTCTGGCCGATGCGCGACAGCGCCTGCACGGTTGCGCCGACCTTGAGCCGCCCGCTCTCGACCCGTCCGGTCAGGATGCGGCCGACAAAGGGATCGGCGCCCAGGGTGGTGGCCAGCATGCGGAAATCGTCGTTCTGGTGCTTGATCTGGCGCGGGGCTGGCACGTGGTTGACGATCAGGTCGAAGAGCGCCGACAGGTCCTTGCGCGGCCCGTCGAGCTCGTGATCGGCCCAGCCGTTGCGGCCAGAGGCATACATATGCGGGAAATCAAGCTGATCGTCGTTGGCATCGAGCGAGGCAAACAGGTCGAAACATTCGTCCAGCGCCCGGTCCGGCTCGGCATCAGGCTTGTCGACCTTGTTGAGCACGACGATCGGCCGAAGCCCCAGCGCCAGCGCCTTGGAGGTCACGAATTTGGTCTGCGGCATCGGGCCCTCGGCCGCGTCGACCAGCAGGACAACGCCGTCGACCATCGACAGGATGCGCTCGACCTCGCCGCCGAAATCGGCGTGGCCGGGGGTGTCGACGATGTTGATGCGGTGGCTCTTCCACTCGACCGAGGTCGGCTTGGCGAAGATGGTGATGCCGCGCTCGCGCTCGAGGTCGTTGCTGTCCATGGCGCGTTCTTCAACCGCCTGGTTGGCCCGGAAGGCGCCGGATTGTTTCAGAAGCTCGTCAACGAGTGTCGTCTTGCCATGGTCAACGTGCGCGATAATCGCGATATTGCGAAGGTCCATCGGGGATACCTTTATGTCGGAGTTGCGCGCCAACTATCGCCGCGCGCCCGGGAACGCCAGACCTAATGTGTCGCAGCCCCGGAAAACAGCTGGATCACGGCAATCCCGCCGATGATCATCGCCATTCCCACGAGCGCCGGCAGGTCCAGCTTCTGATGGAACACCAGATAGCCGATCAGCGCGATGAAGACGATCCCCAATCCCGACCAGAGCGCATAGGCCACGCCCACGGGAATGGTCCTCAGCGTCAGCGCCAGCAGGTAGAAGGCCAGCGCATAGGCCACCACCACCAGCACCGAGGGCCAGAACCGCGAAAACTGCTGGCTGGCCTGCAGCGCCGAGGTGCCGACGGTTTCCGCCGCCACAGCCAGGATAAGTGCCAGATAAGCGGGCATGAACAGACCTCCCTCGAAAACCAGAGACACACCCCTGCTTCTTCTGTTTGAAAATACCGCGGGGTCCGGGGCAGAGCCCCGGTCCGACGTCTCACAAAAGCGCTAGGCCGGCAAGCGGATCGGCAAGCGGTCGCGTATTGCCCGATCCACGTCCCCGGACAGTCGCGCCGAGGCCCGCTCCGCCAGGATCATCTCCTTGCGCGCCGTCGCCCGTTTCAGCAGGTCCGGCCGCCCCAGCTCCTCCCATTCCTTGGGCGAGGAGCGATCGCCCAGCGTCGGGTAGACGTAATCGGTCTGCATCAGCCCCAGCGTCTGGTCGGTGCCGAGGTAATGCCCGGGCCCCGAAAGACAGACCTCGCGGATCACCTCGACCGAGACACTGTCCTCGGTCACCTCGATGCCGCGCACGCAGCGCAGCGCCTGGCCGATCAGGTCGTCGCCGAGGATCAGGCTCTCGTGGCAGAAGCCCAGCAGAGAGGCATGCATGCCCGCCGCCTCGTAGACCATGTTGAGCCCCGAGAGCCCGGCCATGACGTTGGAGCACATCTGCTCCCAGCCGGCCTGCATGTCGGGCAGCTTGGCATCGGCGATCCCCGCCGCGGCGCCGCCGGGCAGGTCGTAGAACCCGTGCATCTGCGCGCAGCCCGCGGTCAGCAGCGCCTGTTCCCCCGATCCGCCGGACATCGCGCCGGTGCGCAGGTCCGACACGAAAGGCCAGGTGCCGAAGATCGCCGGATGGCCCGGCACGATGGCGTTGACATAGACCAGCCCCGCCAGGCATTCCGCCGTCGCCTGCACGATTGCCCCGGCGATCGAGGCGGGCGCGGTGGCCCCGGCCTGACCGGCCGAGAGCAGCAGCACCGGCATGCCGCCGCGGATGCATTCCTCCATCACCAGGCAGCTTTCGGTGGCGAATTTCATCGGCGGCACCACGAAGCAGTTCGAGTTCGACACGAAAGGCCGCGCCCGCCAGGCCTCTTCGCCGCCCGCCACCAGGTGCAGCATCTCCAGCGCGCGGGGCACGAAGCTGCCCTCGGTAAAGGAGGTGCCGATATGCTTGCGGGTGCCGGAGACGCAGGCGTAGATCGTGTTGATGTCCATCTCGAAGGGGTCTGGGATGTCGCGCGGCACCATCGGCCGCTGGACAAAGTGGATATTGTCGAGCCGGTCGGCGATCCGCGCCGCATCATGCAGGTCCTGCAGCGTGCTCTCGCGATAGCTGCGCCCGTCGACATCGACCATGTGCACCGCCGCGCCGGCGGTGCCGTAGTGCACCCGCGTGCCGCCCAGCTGCAGGTCATGCGCTGGGTCGCGGCCGCAGAGCGTGATCTCGCGGTTGGCGCGGGCCAGCGTGTCCTCGATCAGCGCCGGCGGAAAGCGCAGCCGGCCGTCGTCACCCAGCACGGCGCCCGCGGCGGTCAGCGCGGCAATCCCCGAGGGCGGCGCATCGGCGAGGCCCACGGTTTCCAGCAGTTCCAGCGCGGCGGCATGGATGCGCGCCATCTGCGGCTCGGTCAGCGGGGCGAGGCGCCCGCCGGACATGCCGGCGCGGATCGGGCGAAGGTGCTCGGCCAGCTTGGCAGAGCGGGCGGCACGGCGCGCGGCGCGGCCCCCCATGCGGGCGGATTTCGGGTGGTCGTGGGTGTTCATGTCTGGCTCCGGACGGAAGGAAAGGGTGGGGCTCAGCGCCACCCCGGCCTGCCGCGCGCCGCGCGGCCCCGGCCTGCGCCGATGGTCCTGCAGGTGATGATATGAAGGCAGACCCTGCGTGACATCCGCGTGCTCCCGGCCAATAATCCGAGCTTTGCCCGAGTCGCAGCCGGGGTCTGGCCCGTTTGCGACATGGCGTCGTTTTCGGATCCTGCGCCCTGCAAGAGACTGTCCCGGCGTCGGGAATCGTTGACCGGGCGCCATTTCGCAATAGGTCGACAGGGGCAGGGCGCAAGGACCGCGCGGCGCCATCCCGCCGCCCCGCCAAAGTGCGCAGGAACCGCAGGGTGAGCTGATGTCGATCGAGATCCTACCGGGAAGCTATTGCGGCGCCGCGCCGCTGCCGGCGCAGGCGTTGTCGGCGTGGAACCTCGACCCCGGTCTGCTGGCCACACTGGCACTCGCCGTCTTTCTCTTCCGCCGCAGCCCGCTGGGCCTCACCGGGGTCGCGGTTCTGGCGCTGGCCTTCGTCTCGCCGCTCTGCGCCATCTCGGTGGCGCTGTTTTCGGCGCGGGTGGTGCATCACGTGCTGCTGGTGGCCGTCGCGGCCCCCTTGCTGGCTGCCGCCCTGCCGCGCCTGCGAAGGGGCCAACCGGGGCTCGCCTTCCTCGTCTCCACTGCCGTGCTCTGGGGCTGGCACCAGCCCGCCGCCTATGACGCGGCGCTGGCCGACAAGGTGCTCTACTGGCTGATGCAGGTCACGCTGCTGACCTCGGCGCTCTGGTTCTGGCGGGCGGTGCTGGACCGACAGACCGGCATCGAGGCGGTGCTCTGGTCGCTTGCCGGCCTGATGCAGATGGGCGCGCTTGGCGCCTTGCTGACCTTCGCGCCCGAGCCGCTCTATGCCGCCCATGCGCTGGCGCCCTTCGACTGGGGCCTGACGCCGCTGGCTGACCAGCAGCTTGGCGGGCTGATCATGTGGGTGCCGGCGATGCTGCCCTACCTCGCGATGATCGCGCTCTCGGCGCGGCGCGGCTGGCAGGCCTCGGGGCAGGGCGCAGCATGAGCCTCCTGATCGGGTTGATCCCGCATCTCAAGGCGCTGCATCTGGCCATGCTGATCCTCTGGTGTGGCGGGCTCTTTGCGCTGCCGGTGATGCTGGCTTGGCATGACCCGGCGATCACCCAGAGCGATTACACCCGCATGCGTCGCGCCACCCATTTCACCTATACGCTCTGCGTCACCCCGGCGGCGGTGGTCGCCATCGCCTCGGGCACGCTCTTGATCTTTCTGCGCGAGGTCTTTGTCACCTGGATGTTCGCCAAGCTGGTGGCGGTGGCCTGTCTCGTGCTGCTGCATGTCTGGGTGGGCTATGCCGTGGTCGCCGTGGCCGAGCGGCGCGGCGTGCAACAGGCCGCGCATCGCCCCGGCTGGCCGCTGGCCTTCCTGGTCTCGGTGATCCTGGTGATCCTGACGCTGGTGCTGGCCAAGCCCGAACTGGGCGAGGTGCCGATGCCCGACTGGCTGACCACGCCACGCGGTCAGCCGCTGCCTTTCGACGTGCCCAGACGATAATCGAACACGAGTTTCCCGCCATGCCAGCCCGTCACCATGACCACCAGCACGTTGAAGCCCGACAGCAGGATGCCGTAGGGCAGGATCGCGCTCTCGTAGCCCTGCAGCCGGTAGCCCCAGTTCGCCCCCAGAAGCGACAAGAGCATCACGGCAATGACGAAATGCGTCCAGGCCGGGGCGCGGGCGCGGATGCCGGGAACGAGCAAAAGCTCGGCTGTGCCGGTGGCACCGGCGGCGAGGCCGAAGAGGAACGCCGTGCCCGCCGCCCAAACCGCGGCCCGCGCCCAGAAGAGCTCGCCGGACCACCAGTAGAGCGCATCCGCGCCAAGCGTGCAGAAGGTCAGCGCCACCGGAAAGGCCACGGTCATGGCGTGGATCGGGTGGCCCCAGATGCCGACGTTGGTCTCGGTATCGTCGTAACCCGGCGATTGTTCGATCGGATCGAGCAAAGGCTCGGGTTTTTCACGGGCCGCTTTGTCGGTCATCTGGGTGTCCTCTTGCGCTGCGGGTCTTTGGGGGTAACGCTCGTAGCGCTGTCTGGTTGCGAAGAAACCTTGTCGGCGGTGCATCCGGCGGGGCCGGCGGCGGCGATCATTGCCTCTTTGTGGTGGGTCCTGCTGGGCGGCGCAACGCTGATCTGCCTGTTCGTGGCCGGGCTGCTGCTCTGGGCCTGGCGTCGTCCGGCGGGCGCGGCGGACGCGCGCGGCTATGTGCTGGGCCTCGGGCTGGCCTTTCCGATCACCGTGCTGGCGGCGCTTCTGGCTTATGGTCTGGTGGTGGGCGAACGGCTGTTGCCGCGCGCGGTGCCAGAGGTCGTCTCGGTGCGCGCTGAGGCGCGGCAATGGGCCTGGCGTTTCGGCTATGACGACGCGCCGGGGCGCGAGACCGAGGGCGTGCTGCATATTCCGGCCGGCCGCCCCGTGGACGTGGCGATCACTACCGCGGACGTGGTGCATTCCTTCTGGGTGCCACGTCTGGCGGGCAAGCTCGACGCGGTACCGGGCCACGTCAATACCTTGCGCATCGAGGCCTGGGAGCCGGGCCGCTACGACGGCGTCAGCGCCGAGTTCAGCGGCGACGGCTACCGCGATCACCGCTTCGTCGTGGTGGCGCATGATGCCGAGGGCTGGCAGGCCTTCCTGCAAGGAGAGACACCATGAACGCGCTTCGCCGTCACCGCGCGCTGTCGCGGATCTGGGCCTCTGATCCCGGCTGGCGGGGCTGGTTCACCACCGTGAGCCATACCGACCTCGGCCGGATGTTTCTGGGCGTGGCGACCTTCTTCTTCGTGGTGGGCGGAATCCTCGCCATGCTGATCCGGGCGCAGCTGGCGACGCCGCGCTCGGCCTTTCTGGGACCGGACCATTACAACCAGATCTTCACCATGCACGGGACGATCATGATGTTCCTCTTCGCGATCCCGTTTTTCGAGGGGCTCGCGGTCTACCTCCTGCCGAAACTGCTGGGCACTCGCGATCTGGCCTTTCCGCGCCTCACCGCCTACGGCTTCTGGTGTTACGTCTTCGGCGGGGCGATGATGATCTTTGCGCTGCTGGCGGGCATTGCGCCCGACAGCGGCTGGTTCATGTATCCGCCGCTGTCCTCGACCCTGGGCGCACCGGGGATCAATCCGGATTTCTGGCTGATCGGCATCACCTTTGTCGAGATCTCGGCGATCTCGGCCGCGGTCGAGATCACCGTGACCGTGCTGCGCTATCGCGCGCCGGGGATGAAGCTGTCGCAGATGCCGATCTTTGCCTGGTATGCGCTGGTGACGGCGGTGATGATCCTGACCGGGTTCCCGCCGCTGATCCTCGGCTCGATCCTGCTCGAGCTGGAACGCGCCTTCGGCATGCCGTTCTTTCAGGTCTCGGCCGGGGGCGACGCGCTGCTCTGGCAGCACCTGTTCTGGCTCTTCGGTCACCCCGAGGTCTACATCATCTTTCTGCCAGCCGCCGGCGCGATCTCGACCATCCTGCCGGTGATGGCGCAGACCCGGCTGATGGGCTACGGCTGGATCGTCGCGGCGGCGGTGTCGCTGGCGGTGCTGAGCTTCGGGCTCTGGGTGCACCACATGTTCACCACCGGCATTCCGCACATGAGGCTGGCGTTCTTTTCCGCCGCCTCGACGCTGGTGGCGGTGCCGACGGCGGTGCAAATCTTTGCCTGGATCGGCACGCTGGCCACCGGGCGGCCGCGCCTGCATCTGCCGATGCTCTGGCTGCTGGGCTTTTTCGCCACTTTCGTGATCGGCGGGCTGACAGGGGTCATGGTCGCCATCGTGCCCTTCGACTGGCAGGTGCATGACACCTATTTCATCGTCGCCCACCTGCATTACGTGCTGGTCGGCGGCTTTGTCTTTCCGATGCTGGCGGCGCTCTATTACTGGATGCCGCATTTCACCGGGCGGCGGACCTATTTCAAGCTTGGCACCCTGGCCTTCTGGCTGGTCTTTGCCGGCTTCCACGGCACCTTTCTGCTGCTGCACTGGGCCGGGCTTCTGGGCATGCGGCGGCGGATCGACACCTTCGAGGCCGGGCAGGGCTGGGAGATGATCAACCTCCTGGCCTCGGTCAGCGGCTTTGTCATGGCCATCGGTTTTGCACTGGTGCTGATCGACGTGGTGATCAACGCCGCCGTGGCGATCCGCGGCTCGCGCGATCCCTGGGGCGCCAGCACGCTCGACTGGGCGATGCCGACGCCGCCGGCGGCCTACAATTTCGCCAGCCTCCCGCAGGTGACCTCGCGCCATCCGCTGACCGACACGCCGGATCTGCCGGCGCAACTGGCGCGCGGCGAGGGCTACCTCGGCGATCCCGCCCGCAACCGCCGCGAGACGCTGACCGTCGATATCGCGACAGCCAAGCCACGCTACATCGTGGTCTTTCCCGGCAATACCGCCCTGCCGATCAGGATGGCGGCGATCACCGGTCTGTTCTTTCTCGGCCTGCTGATCAAGGCCTACTGGCTGGTGCCGATCGCGGCGCTCGGCGTCACAGCCTGCGCGCTCTACTGGGTCTGGAGCCTCGGCCGCGCGCGCCCCGAAGGCGCGCTGCCGGTGGGCCGAGGCCTGTCGCTCTCTACCGCCGCCGAGGCGTCGGACCCGCCGGGCTGGTGGGGCTCGCTCTTCCTGCTCCTGGCGGATGGCACCTTCTTCGGCTCGCTGCTCTTCGGCTATGCCTTCCTTTGGACCGTGGCGCCGAACTGGCCGCCGCCGGCCTATGCCACGCCGGGCCTCTGGCCGCTGGCTCTGGTGTTGATGGGCGCGGGGCTGGCACTGATCGGCCCGCGGATCGCGCTGGGGCTGGCGGGGCTGGGGCAGGGGCTGATGACGACGGCCGGCGTGCTGGTGCTGCTGGGCGTGCCGGACCCGTCAGTCCACGCCTATGACGCCACGGTCTGGGTGCTAATCTGCTATGCGCTGGTCCATCACCTGGTCTGCCTGCTGATGGCAGGCCTCGTGGCCGCGCGCCGCCGGGCCGGACATTCCGCCGCCACGACCTACGGCGCCACCCGCGTGCTGCGGCTCTGGAGCAGCTACACCGTCGCCGTCACACTGGTCATCGCGGCGGTGGTGGGGCTGCCGGGGGTGCTGTCATGACCACGATCCTGCGCCTTGCCCTGCCGCTGACGCTCTGGCTGGCGAGTTTCTCGGCGATCTATGCCCTGCACGGTCTGCTCTGCTCCAGCCGCTGGGCCGTGGCCGGTGTGGACCTTCCGGGCCGCGGGGTGCTGATCGCCGCGCTGGTCATCGCGCTCCTGCTGCAGGTCGCGCTGATCGCCTTCCTGCGCGCCTCGGTCTGGCCCGAGACCGACCCCTCGATCCGGCGCATCAGCCTGGTTCTGGGCGCCGCGGCGCTGGTCAGCACGCTCTGGACGCTGATGCCGGTGGTGCTGGTCTCGCATTGCCTGTGAGGGGAACCCTGAGCGCCCCGAAACAAAAAACAGTTTGGGAAAACCGCGGTTAGCGTGTGACCCTTTTGAACGGCCACTCGAAAAGGGGATGTCAAATGAAGTACACAGACATTGCATTGACCTTTGTTCTTGGTACCGCGCCCGTTGCGCCATTGTTCGCCCAGTCACTCGAGCTCTGGGGATCGTCAGATTACTGGGACGTGATGATCGACCCCTCCCTGGGGGACGGATGTCTGATCCAGTCGGAATTCACCGACGGCTCCGTCGTGCGCATCGGCTTCGACCGGATCGAAGGCGGGGGCTATGTCACGGCCTTCAACATGTCATGGGGCGATATCGTCGATGGCGAATGGTACCCGATGTTCTTCGAGCTCGACGGTCAGGGCTACGATGCCGATGCAAAGGGCATGTATCTGAACGACGTGCCCGGCGCGGATATCCCGTTCGACAACCCGGATTTCCTGTTCGACATCGCTCGGATGTACACGATGACGCTCTTCAACGAGAACGGCGAGGTCATGTCGATCGATCTGACCGGCAGCTACAAGGCCTTGGAAGCGGCCATGGAATGCCAGGATGAGATGGGCTGACCGCAGCCGCCTGAGGGCCTTTCGCTGCAGAAAATAGTCGGCACACCTGAGCCGCAGGAAAGGGCGTCAAAGGGCGTCATGGAGTGACACCCTCGGCGCATTTTCGAAACGCGCACTACGCCCGCTGATTTCCTTTAGCTCTGGAATATCAGGGGGATAGTGGCGGAGAGACAGTCCGTTCTTTTGGGCCGAACTTTCAAAATAATATTTGAAAATCAATTCTTTACGGAAATCGCGTGTCGCGCGATGTGCAGCAAAGTGTGCAGCAAAAATCGACCTCAGCCCAAATCTATGAGGTTCGAATCCTTTGCACAATCCCGAAAAGGAAAGGGGCCAGTCGCGGCTATGCAACTGACCCCCTGGACCCTGAGACGTGGCGTTAGCCACTTCGCTGGTCCCGCCACCACAACGGAACCAATGGTTCGCTTGCGAAAGGAAACCACATGAAGGCAGATAACCTTACAAAATCGCCAAATCAAGACAGAATCATGCGCGAAACGGCTGATCTGCGCGAGATTCATGCAGCGCTTGTGCGATTGAGGCCCAAAAGCAAGGCACCCATCGAAGCTGCGTGGACCAAGCAACCGGCGCTGACCGGGGATGCTTTCTTGGCAACGTGGAAGACAGGGGAGAATGTCGGCATTCGCCTTGGTGAACCCTCGTTGACCCCCTACGGCTACTTGGATGGACTCGACTGTGACGTGAGAAAGCCGGAAGCTAAGTGCGAGGCATGGGCGGTCCTTTTGCGGCACTGCCCGAACGCGATGGAATTGCCGAGCGTGATTTCCGGCAGTGGTGGTGACTCTCGCCACATTTATTTCTTCACGCCCCAAACCCTCGACTCCTGGACCATTGCCAAGGGGGACGGATGGGAAGTCGCCGTGAAGGGCACTGGGACTCAGCTTGTGGCGCCGGGCAGCATTCACGACAAGACCGGCAAGCCTTATAGATGGGAACGCAGGTTTGACCCTGGCCTTTGGGATTTGATCGGTGCGCCCGTGGTGGACGTGACGCTGTTGCAGCGACCGGAACGCATGGCACCGGTTGCACCCGCTGGCCCCGTGCCCCTCGACCGGCTGGAAGCGGCGTTGCGCGGTATCGACCCCAAGGATCTTCATCGCGACGAATGGCGCAACGTGGGCATGGCGCTTTGCTATGAGACCGGCGGCAGTGAAGCCGGGTTCCGGGCCTTTGATGCGTTCTCACAACGCGACCCCGAACGCTACAAGGGTGAACGCGACACCCGCTCCCAGTGGCGGTCTTTCGGCAAGGGCAACCGAGGCGAACGGATCAAGGGCGCGACGATCCTTTTCATGGAACGGGACGCCTACGCCCGCGCGATTGCTGCCAGCCTGGACGAAGAATTCGAAGACCTCCCCGAACTCTTCTAAGATCTTTTAGGCGAAGATGAACCGACCCTGAATGACCGCTACGCAATGGTGCGTGTCGGGAAGGACGTGCAGATTGTTGACCGGCAAGCCGATGGCCTGTCGCTCATTTCCGTTCGCGCGTTCCGAGACCTTCACGCCTTTCAAGGGCGCGGCGATAAATGGATCAAGTCGGAAAAGCGAACTACATTCGAAGGGGGTTTGACCTTCGATCCATCCGGCCGCGTTCACAAGGACAAGCTGAACCTCTGGAAAGGCTTCGCGATTGAGCCGAATGAGACCGGCAACTGCGACCTGATCGTGCGCCATATCCGCGACGTTTGGGCGTCCGGTGACACGGCGCACTTCGATTACATTGTGTCGTGGCTTGCGGACATCGTGCAGAACCCGGCAAACAAACCGCGCGTGGCGCTGGTTTTGAAAGGCAGCAAGGGCGCGGGCAAGGACTCGCTTGTGGACCTGATGCGCCGGATCGTCGGATCTCGCCACTACGCCTTGGCGAATTCGCCGGACGTGCTGACCTCGAATTTCAATGGCCTCTATGACACGGCGCTGTTGATCCATGCCGAGGAAGCGAAGCTGGGGCGGCGACAAGAAAGCCAAGGGCATTCTGCAATCGCTCATTACGAATGACACGATCCGCATTGAACGCAAGAACGTGGATGCAGTGCAAATCCCGTCCTTTCACCGGGTCATTTTCAGCACAAACGAAGACTGGGCCGTGCCAGCGACCGCGGATGAACGGCGCTATGCCGTGTTCAACGTGTCGGATCACAGGATCGGGGACCACGACTACTTCGATGCGCTGCACCGGCAGATAAAGGGTGACGGGGCAGCGGCCTTTATGGCCTTCCTTATGGCATGGGAAACGCCGGACGGTATCAGGATCGGGAAGCCGCCGCAGACGCGCGGACTCCTTGACCAGAAACTTGCCGGACTTCGCAACGTGGAAGCGTGGTGGTTTGAGAAACTGTGCGCCGGTTTCACCGGCTGCGACGACTACGGGGATGATGGCGAGTGGCGCAGCGGCTCAGTGGAAGTCATCAAGACCGACCTTCACGGCGACTATTGCAACTGGATGCAGAGGCAACGGCACCACGGAGAAAGCAAAGGGCGGGAAGCCTTCGCTAAGGCGCTGAATGCAATGTGTCCCATGATGCGAAGCACGCGACCCAGAAGGGCGGGGGCCGAAGGGGCAAGCCGACAACGCGCATACTGCATCCCGCAACTGGAGGAATGCCGCAGGGCCTTCGCTGGATACATGAAATCGGATGAGGCGCATTTCAGTTGGAGTGAAGACAATGGCTGAGTTTGGCGGTCCAGGTTCGGTTTGCGCTGGTCCATGTGGTGGTCCACGTTCAGAAGCCCGTAACCCATTGAAAAGACGAGGGTGGTCCAGGTGGTCCGGGTGGAAAACTCACAGTTTAGGTCTTGGGACGTATGGAAGGGTTGCCGACCGCTGTGTCCCAAACCAGCGAAAAGTTTCAGAGAGATTCAACGTGGACCACCTGGACCACCTGGACCACCCGTTGAAATCATTGAGCTTTTCGGACTCGCCAACGTGGACCGCACGTGGACCACCCTCGCTTCGCCCCTCAACCGCATCATGCGCCCCAACCCATCATGGCTTCTAAGGGTCCTTCCCAAGGGGGACCGGCCGCGGGGGGCGCTGACCGCGAAAGAACGCGCTTTGCAGAAATTTTTGAAATGGGACAACCATCATGACCGCGGATCTTGACGACTTCGAAGACCTGCTGGGGGACGTAGGGCTTGATGGCACCGCAGCGGGAGACAGCGGGCCGCTGGTAAATGACTCGGACCTTCTGGCACCCGAGGCACCCGAAACCGGCAAAGCCGCTTCTCAGGCTATACCCGGGCTTGCCACGGAATCCGAGATGGCGCGGTTGCTGGGCATCGCGGCGAACCGGGTTCGCACTCTCGCACGCGACGGGATGCTGCATCGCCCTGTCCGGGGCCGCTATGACGTGCGGGCCTCGCTCAAGACCTACATTGGCGATCTGCGCGACAAGGCGTCCCGGCTTGGCTATGCGGGCGGCAGCAATTGGGAAAGTCCGACCTCGAAGCGGAAAAGCTGCGGCTTGCCCGACAACAGGCTGACAAGATCGAAATCCAGAACGCCGCAGCTCGTGGCGAGCTTGTCAAATCCTCCGAAGTGGAACGCGCTTGGGCTGCGGTGCTGCGCGACGTGCGGGCGGCGATGCTGGCGGTTCCAAGCCGCTGCGGCGCGCCCCTTCCGCATCTGACCGCCCATGACGTTGCCGAGATCGACCGGGAAATCCGAAACGCACTGGAAGGACTCGCGGATGGGCATTGAACTGATCCGGCGGAATGCGCTGCAAGCCCTGCGCCCGCCCGCGAACATCCCGCTGGCCGAGTGGATCGAGTCGAATATCCACTTGCCGCAGACAGCATCCGCGACGCCGGGTCGAATGCGGCTGTGGGCCTATCAGCGTGGCATCTGCGAAGCCATTGACGATCCCGAGACCGAGCGGGTCACGGTGCTGAAATCGGCGCGGGTCGGATATACGCAACTGCTGTCCGGCATCATCGCGTCATACTGCGCGAACCAGCCGTGCCCCATCCTCGCCGTGCAGCCGACCGCGGACGATGCGCGAGACTATGCGGTGGACCTGGAAGCCCTGTTCGAAGCCTCACCGGTTCTGCGGGGCATCCTGTCGGACGAAGCCGACGAAACCGGACGCAGCACCATGCTCAACCGGAAGTTTCCGGGCGGGTCGCTCAAGTTTCTTGCGGCGAAGTCGCCGCGCAACCTGCGACGGCATGCGGCGAAGATCCTGTTGCTTGATGAAATCGACGGTTACGAAGTGAGCCAAGAAGGCGATCCCATCGCGCTTGCCGAGATGCGCACGCTCACATTCAGAGACCGGAAGATAATTGCGGGCAGCACGCCCGTCTTCGACTTCGGCCCTGCAACCCGCCTTTATTCGAAATCCGACCAGCGAGTTTTTGAAGTGCCGTGCCCCGGCTGCGGCGAATTCTCGGAAGTGACGTGGGCCGATATTCGATGGACCGAAGGCGACCCGGACTCGTCGCACTGGGTGTGTCCGTCGCATGGCTGCGTTGTCGAAGAACGGCAGAAACCGGCAATGGTGGCAGCGGGGCGCTGGCGTGCAACCGCGCCGCATGTGAAGGGCCATGCTGGGTTCAAGATCAACGCACTGGTCTCGCCTCACCGCAACGCTCGGTGGGGAAAGCTGGTGGCGGAATTCCTGGAAGCGAAGAAATCGCCGGAAACCTTGCAGACCTTCACAAACCTTGTGCTAGGCGAACCCTGGAAGACCGAAGGCGAAGACCTCGATGAACACGAACTGTTCCAGCGGCGCGAACCGTTCACCCTGCCAACCATGCCAGAAGACGTGTTGTTCCTGACCTGCGGCGTGGACTGCCAGGACGACCGCTTGGAACTGGTCCTGATGGGCCACGGGCGCAGTGATCTGTTCATCCTCGATCACCGGGTGATCTGGGGCGCTATCGACGGGGACGCGGTGTGGCAGGATCTCGATTCCCTGTTGCGCGAACGCTGGACGCATCCCAAGGGCGGAACCATCGGCATTGACGCCTGCGCAATCGACTCCGGCGACGGTGGGCATACCGACATCGTGCATGGCTTCACCCGCCCGCGTTTCGGGCGGCGTGTGGTCAGCATCAAGGGCGTTCCCGGTTTCTCGCGCCCGTTCCTGCAACGATCCGGGTCAAAGGGGGCGCCGCTTTGGCTGGTCGGCAGCGATGCCGTGAAATCGCAACTATTCAATCGGCTGTCGCGCGGGGAAGGCGTCCGGTTTGCCAAGACACTGGAAGCCGTGTTCTTCGAACAGCTGACCAGCGAACGCCGCGTGGTGCGCTACACGCACGGCAAGCCCGTGGCGCGCTTCGAACGGATCAAGGGCAAGCGGGCGGAAACACTGGACGCGACGGTCTATGCGTGGGCGGCGCGGCAGTTGGTGGGACAGAATGTGGAACGCCGCGTCGAAGAACTGGAAACGAAAACGGCGCCACAAAGGACGCCGCGAGTCGTGAAATCGAGATGGTTGGGCGGTTGACCCGCATCGCGGCAATGTCTCCGTTCACGAAGACGTTGCCAAGCAGGCGGAACTCATTTCATTAATTTCTTACGGTCGGTCCATGTAGCTTAAGGTCAGACGCGATAAACGCCTTTTGGCGGTTTGAAAGATTTTCCTTTCAAATAAGCCTGAACTTCTCGAAATTGCGATGCATAATAGATCAACGCTTCTTCGTTCAGCCGTCCAAGGTATGGTCCATTGACGCTTTGAATAGTTCTCTCCTGCCCCGGCACAAAAGCAAGATCAAAGATTTCGTAGCAGACATAAATGTCCTTCACGCCGTCTAAGCTCGTCCCGGCTTTGTGATCACTACGAATAAGCTCGCCAAACTGCCCCTTCGGTGGGGGGCTGTGAGAAACCATCAAAACAAGACATACTTGAAGGCCAGCGCGGTCCTTGACACCACGTGACTTAAGCACCGACGCGCGCTGTGCGCCTTCGTAACTCTGAAGAACGATACCTGGATGAGGGTGGGTAGCTTCACAGGTGGGGAAGCGAAAACCGACAACGTCACCTGCTTGTACAGGCGTGGGAAGTGCCAAGAATCAATCATTCCGAATCGTTCAGGCAGCCTCTACAGCAAGAAGATCGAACAGATCGTCGTCAAGCACACCATCATGCTTGCCAATGAGCGAGATGCTTTCGACAGCGTTCAAACCCACGAAGCCATTGTCATCGCAGTCGTTTTTGGCACGCACAGGCTCGGCCGCGCGCAAAGCGAACGCCGATACATGTGTTGTCATAAAGCCCATGGCTTTCATCACTTGTGCTCCTTTGAACGCATCTGAGTATCGATCATCGGTACGAAAAGTCAACATCTTCCTAAGCCGAAGAGTTCCACCAGTAGTCATTTTGCGTTCCGGTCTTCTGCCTGTCAATCGGCATGCAATTTTGACCCCCTATCGGCGTCCAAAAATGACCCCCTGTTTGGCGCACTTGTAGCTGGCCCGATGCGGTGTAGCCATCATACAGCGCAGCCGTATCGGGCCAGCGGGGCTTGGATTATTCCCTGTT
>NZ_JBLXEC010000026.1:0-52894 GCF_048263515.1 Marinovum sp.
CGAAGATGATCCGAACGATACGCCCGGGTCAGCCAAATCGCCGTGCCGGTGGGCGGCCCGGCGATGCGCGGCGGCCTCTGGCCGCTGTTAACGCGCTTGGGCTTCAGAGTGGCGGAGGACAAGTTTGACCCAACGTCCCGGGCTCGCCCCGGGACCTCACGGCCAGCCCAGCCGTACACCCGAGACGCTTCTACAGAGGCCCCAGCGCAGCGGCCGGGGGAACCTGCCGATATTCCCCGACCGGCCCTTGTCACAGGGGGGCGGTCCTTGTATAGGGCGCAGGTTCCCGACGGGAATGTGAGGGCGGGGTGATTCCCCGCCCTCAAGGTTCGATGAGGGTTTGCGATGGTCGCCGTCCTCCTCTCAACCTCAACGCCAATGAAGGCTAAGACCAATGCAAAGCCAAAACATTCGCATTCGGCTCAAGGCGTTTGACTATCGTGTGCTCGATGCCAGCACGCAAGAGATCGTCAACACCGCCAAGCGGACCGGCGCCAATGTGCGCGGACCGATTCCGCTGCCGAACAAGATCGAGAAATTCACCGTTCTGCGTGGCCCCCACGTGAACAAGAAGTCGCGCGACCAGTTCGAAATCCGGACCCACAAGCGCCTGCTCGACATCATTGATCCGACCCCCCAGACCGTGGACGCGCTGATGAAGCTCGACCTCGCCGCTGGTGTGGACGTCGAGATCAAGCTGCAAGCGTAAGGAGGGCATGAACATGATGCGCTCTGGTATCATTGCAAAGAAAGTCGGGATGACCCGCCTCTTCCAGGAAGACGGCAAACAGATCCCCGTGACCGTGCTGCAGCTCGACGGCCTTCAGGTCGTGGCGCAGCGGACCGCTGACGAGCACGGCTATACCGCCGTTCAGCTTGGCGCCGGTTCGGCCAAGACCCACCGGGTCTCCAAGGCGATGCGCGGCCACTTCTCGAAAGCCAACGTTGCGCCCAAGCGCAAGGTGGCCGAGTTCCGCGTGGCCCCCGAAGCCCTGATCAACGTCGGTGAGGAAATCACCGCCGATCATTACTTCGAAGGCCAGTTCGTCGACGTGTCGGGCACCTCGATCGGTAAGGGTTTTGCCGGTTCGATGAAGCGCCACAACTTCGGCGGCCTGCGGGCCACCCACGGTGTCTCGATCTCGCACCGGTCGCATGGTTCGACCGGTCAGTGTCAGGACCCGGGCAAGGTCTTCAAAGGCAAGAAGATGGCCGGTCACATGGGCGCCGTCCGTGTCACCACGCAGAACCTGCAGGTCGTCAAGACCGACGCCGACCGTGGCCTGATCATGGTCAAGGGCGCGGTTCCGGGCTCCAAGGGGGGCTGGGTCACCGTGCGCGACGCCGTCAAGAAACCGTTCCCCGAGAACGCGATCCTGCCTGCCGCGCTGAAGTCTGCTGCCGAAGAAGCTGCGAAAGCGGCTGAAGAGGCCGCCGCCGCCGCCGCCGCAGAAGCCGAAGCCGAGGCAAAGCGCCTGGCCGAGGAACAGGCCGCAGCCGAAGCCGAGGCTCTGAAATCCGCTGAAGCGGACATCGAAGCCGAGAAGAAGGAAGGCGAGGAATGAAACTCGACGTGATCAATCTCGACGGCGGTTCCGCCGGTTCGGTCGAGCTGGACGACGCGCTCTTCGGCCTCGAGCCCCGCGCCGACATCCTGCATCGTGTGGTCCGCTGGCAGCGTAACAACGCGCAGCAGGGGACCCACAAGGTCAAGACCCGTTCGGAAACCAGCTATTCGACCAAGAAGATCTATCGCCAGAAGGGCACCGGCGGCGCACGCCACGGTGACCGCAACGCGCCGATCTTCCGCAAAGGTGGTATCTACAAGGGCCCGACCCCGCGGTCGCACGGCCACGATCTGCCCAAGAAGGTCCGCAAGCTCGGCCTGATGCATGCCCTGTCGGCCAAGGCGAAAGCCGGCCAGCTGGTCGTCATCGAAAACGCCGCGTCCGAAGGCAAGACCAGCGCGCTGGCCAAGCAGGTCAAGAACCTGGGTTGGAAACGCGCGCTGATCATCGACGGTGCAGAGGTCAACGAAGGTTTCGCGCAGGCCGCGCGCAACATCGAAGGCCTCGACGTTCTGCCGTCGATGGGCGCAAACGTCTATGACATCCTCAAGCGTGACACCCTGGTGCTCACCAAAGCGGCTGTCGAAGCACTGGAGGCTCGTCTGAAATGAGCGCGAAAGCAGAACATTACGACGTGATCCGCAAGCCGATCATCACCGAGAAATCCACCATGGTGTCCGAAAACGGCGCAGTGGTCTTCGAAGTGGCGATCAACGCTGCCAAGCCGCAGATCAAGGAGGCCGTCGAGGCGCTCTTCGGTGTCAAGGTCAAGGCCGTGAACACCACGATCACCAAAGGCAAGGTCAAGCGTTTCAAAGGCCAGATCGGCAAGCGCAAAGACGTCAAGAAAGCCTATGTGATGCTCGAAGAGGGCAACACCATCGACGTGACCACCGGTCTGTAAGGACAGGGTCAGACGTCAGGACTACGCGACCCCGGCTGCGAGAGCGGCCGGGGTCTTTTCGTTTGGATGCGCGTCATCGTCCGGACGGTGGCGGTGGGTTGGAAACCCACCCTACGGGGCGGCAGGCGCCGGGGCATGAAAAAAGGGGCCCGAACCGGACCCCTTCACTCGTTAACCTACAGAGGGTAACTCTGCATCGGACCCTTGCGGAAAACTCAGTCCCACCAGCCTTCGTCGACTTCTTCCATCTGCTCGAGCTCTTCCTCGGTCTTCCGGGTCACGAGCACATAGGTCTTGTCGTCGACCGGCGTCAGGCGAACGTCGCTCATCGGGATCAGCACGTGCTTGTCACCGATGTCGAGGAAGCCACCGATCTCGGCCACCACGCCGACCATCTGGCCGTTGCGGTCAAGCACGATGTCTTCGATCTCGCCGATGTCGTTCCAGTCGGGGCCGACGCCTTCCGACTCCCAGTTGCCCCAGGTGTCGTCGTCCATCGGGCCGTTGATGGTGTAGATTTCGCCGCCGGTGATGTCACGCGAACGGATCAGCTGAGCGTAGTCCAGCGGCGCGTCAGCGGCAGCGTTCATGGTGCTGTCGGTCGCATCGGTGGTGGTCGTGGTCTCCGTCGCGGTGCCGGTTTCGGTCATGGTCTCGGTCTCGGTGGCCGCGGCGTGCGATTCAGCGAGGACGGGGCCAGCGGTCATGGCGGCAGCGAGGGCGATCATGCTCAGACGGGTCATATATAGTCTCCTTCAAGTTCATATTCACAAGGACTACGAACTCGACCGGTGGTTTGTTCCAAAAGGATTTGGGAAAGAAATCCGGAGGGAGGCTTCGTCCGACGATGTTAAGGGGGTTCGGTTTGTCCGCGCAGCGTCGGGCCGCGGTGCGGCGAACCGACCCCGGTTCTGCAGCGCTTTATCTCAGCCAAGTCCGGAAGAGATCGGATGGCCGCGCATGTGTCAGCCAAATCGCCGTGCCGGCGGGCGGCCCGGCGATGCGCGGCGGCTTACAGCCGCTGTTAACGCGCTGGGGCGAAATATCGTCGTTCAACGCAAGCCGCGCATGATCAGTGAGCGGTTGGGCGACGCAGGCCGACTCTGGTCGCTGATACCGCGCTGGAGCATCAGCCTGAGGTGGCGTAGAACCTGCATGGCCAGTCGCAGGGCCGGCGATGCACGGTGGCCTGCGCCCGCTGTTGACGCGTGGGCCCTAAGCCCGCAGTCACGCACCGCCCTACGCCCATCAGGCCCAGCCGCTCCAGCGCCACTTGACCCCACCCCTGCCATCCCCTATCAGACCCCATCCGCACCGCCCCAGATTCGTCTGGGGCTGTGTGTTTTTGTCGTCTCGGTGTTTCGCACAGGTCGGCAAAGCCAGCATTCCCCGTCCCGGGCTCGACCCGGGACCTCATGGGCCAGGAGGCTCCGGTATCCAAATCCGGGGCGCAACGGGCGGGGGCGAACGGCGCACGAACCGGGGACCTTCGGGGCCCTATACCCTGGCGCGCAAGCGCCCAAACATAGCGGGGCGGCACACGTCTCGCATTGCTAAACGGAAGACAGAAAGCATGGCACTCAAGTCGTATAAGCCGACGACGCCGGGCCAGCGCGGGCTGGTGCTGATCGACCGTTCGGAGCTGTGGAAAGGACGCCCCGTCAAAGCCCTCACCGAGGGTCTGACGAAGTCGGGCGGCCGGAACAACACCGGACGTATTACCTCGCGCCGCCGTGGTGGCGGGGCGAAACGCCTCTACCGGATCGTTGATTTCAAGCGCAACAAACATGACGTCGAAGCCGTCGTGATGCGCATCGAATACGACCCCAACCGCACCGCGTTCATTGCCCTCGTGCAATATGTCGACGGCGACCAGGCCTATATCCTGGCCCCGCAGCGCATTGCGATCGGCGACAAGGTCGTCGCCTCTGCGAAAGCCGACATCAAGCCGGGCAACGCGATGCCGTTCTCGGGCATGCCGATCGGTACCATCGTTCACAACATCGAGCTGAAGCCCGGCAAGGGCGGTCAGATCGCACGCGCCGCTGGCACCTATGCCCAGTTCGTCGGCCGTGACGGTGGCTACGCCCAGATCCGCCTGTCCTCGGGCGAGCTGCGCCTCGTGCGTCAGGAATGCATGGCCACCGTCGGTGCCGTGTCGAACCCCGACAACTCGAACCAGAACTTCGGTAAAGCCGGCCGCATGCGCCACAAGGGCATCCGCCCCTCCGTGCGTGGTGTCGTCATGAACCCGATCGACCACCCCCATGGTGGTGGTGAAGGCCGGACCTCGGGTGGTCGTCACCCGGTCACGCCCTGGGGCAAGCCGACCAAGGGTGCGCGCACCCGCAACAAGAACAAGGCGTCGCAGAAGCTCATCCTGCGCTCGCGTCACGCCAAGAAGAAGGGTCGCTAATTCATGTCGCGCTCTGTATGGAAAGGGCCTTTCGTCGATGCTTACGTGCTGAAAAAAGCCGAAGCGTCGCGCGAGTCGGGCCGCAACGAAGTCATCAAGATCTGGTCGCGCCGCTCGACGATCCTGCCCCAGTTCGTGGGCCTGACGTTCGGCGTCTACAACGGTCAGAAACATATCCCTGTCAACGTCAGCGAAGACATGATCGGTCAGAAGTTCGGTGAGTATTCGCCGACCCGGACCTATTATGGTCATGCCGCCGACAAAAAAGCGAAGCGGAAGTAAGTCATGGGCAAGGAAAAGAACCCCCGCCGCGTGGCCGACAACGAAGCAATGGCAAAACTGCGCATGCTTCGCACCAGCCCGCAAAAGCTCAACCTCGTCGCCGGTCTGATCCGCGGCAAGAAGGTGGAAAAGGCGCTGACCGACCTGGCGTTCTCGAAGAAGCGGATTGCCGCGGACGTGCGCAAGTGCCTCCAGTCGGCAATTGCCAACGCCGAGAACAACCACGGTCTTGACGTCGACGAGCTGATCGTTGCCGAAGCCTATGTCGGCAAGAACCTGATCATGAAGCGCGGTCGTCCGCGTGCCCGTGGCCGGTTCGGCAAGATTCACAAGCCGTTCTCGGAAATCACCATCAAGGTGCGTCAGATCGAGGAGCAAGCCTAATGGGTAACAAGACCAATCCGATCGGCATGCGCCTCCAGGTCAACCGCACCTGGGACAGCCGCTGGTACGCCGATACCAAGGATTACGGTGATCTTCTTCTCGAAGACCTGAAAATCCGCGACTTCATTCACGAAGAGTGCAAGCAGGCCGGCATCGCCCGTGTGATCATCGAACGTCCGCACAAGAAGTGCCGCGTCACGATCCACACCGCGCGCCCCGGCGTCATCATCGGCAAGAAAGGCGCGGACATCGAGACGCTGCGCAAGAAGATTGCCTCGATGACCGACAGCGAGCTGCACCTCAACATCGTGGAAGTGCGCAAGCCCGAGCTTGATGCCCGCCTGGTCGGCGAAAGCATCGCACAGCAGCTCGAGCGCCGCGTCTCCTTCCGTCGTGCAATGAAACGTGCGGTGCAGAACGCCATGCGCATGGGTGCCTTGGGCATCCGGGTCAACGTCGCGGGCCGCCTTGGCGGCGCCGAGATCGCCCGGACCGAATGGTACCGCGAAGGCCGCGTGCCGCTTCACACCCTGCGGGCCGATATCGACCACGCACATGTCGAGGCGACCACGCCCTACGGCATCATCGGGATCAAGGTCTGGATCTTCAAAGGCGAGATCATGGAACACGACCCGCAAGCGCGTGATCGCAAGGCCCAGGAAATCCAGGATGGCCCCGCCCCCCGCGGCGCCGGTGGCCGGAGGAACTAAGCCATGCTGCAACCCAAACGCACAAAATTCCGCAAGATGTTCAAGGGCCGGATTTCCGGCGAGGCAAAAGGCGGCAGCGATGTGAACTTCGGGACCTATGGCCTCAAGGCGCTTCAGCCTGAGCGTGTGACCGCACGCCAGATCGAAGCGGCGCGTCGTGCCATGACCCGTCACATGAAACGCCAGGGCCACGTCTGGATCCGGATCTTCCCGGACACCCCCGTGACCTCCAAACCCACCGAAGTCCGGATGGGTAAGGGTAAAGGTTCCGTGGATTTCTGGGCCGCCAAGGTCAAGCCGGGCCGCGTGATGTTCGAGATCGACGGCGTGTCGGAAGATGTGGCACGTGAAGCGCTGCGTCTCGCGGCGATGAAGCTGCCGATCAAGACCCGCGTCGTGGTTCGCGAAGACTGGTAAAGGTCGCGCGCGCACGACCAGTGCGCGCCGTCACTTGGTTGAGATAAAAAGGCCCCCGCCGAGACATCGGCGGGGGCCTTTTCATTTGCGGTGCCCATGGGTCAGTGAAACGTCATCCCGGGCTTGACCCGGGACCTCCTGAGGCCGGGCGCGGGGTTGGTGGCTGCGCTTGAGGAAGGAGTGGCCGGGAGATCCCGGGTCAAGCCCGGGATGACGGTCGCACCAGCGCTCCCGTAGGGTGGGGTTTCACCCCACCGCCGCTACAAGCCAGGCCCCGCAGGCTGGGCCAACCCTGCCCACCACCGGTCAATCGAATTTGCGCGACGGCGCCAGCACCTTGGCCTCGCCGATCAACACCTTCTTGCCGTCGACCGAGCAATGGCAGTCCAGCGTCACCCGGCGCTTGGCGTGGTCGATGTCGACCACCTTGACCTCGGCATAGACCATGTCGCCGGGGCGCACCGGGGCGAGGAACTTCAGCGTCTGCCCCATGTACACCGTGCCGTGGCCGGGTAGCTGCTCGCCGATCACGGCCGAGATCAGCCCGGCGGTCAGCATGCCGTGCGCAATGCGCCCCTCGAAAATCGTATCCTGCGCGTAGTCGTCATCCAGATGCACCGGGTTGCGATCGGTGGAGACCTGGGCAAAGAGCTCGATATCGAGGTCCGTCACCTGTTTGCGCAGGTGACGGGTCATGCCCATCTCGATGTCTTCGATGCAGATCGTGCCGCGGGGCATATTGTCCAACATGAGGCTCCCTTTCGAGGTCTTTGAGTAATTAAAGCGCGCCGCCGTGGCAACATTCGCAATATAATTACTTCGCAACCGCAGAAAATCAAGCCTTATTGGGTCAGCGAAGGCGACCTATTGTGTAGGTCGGATTGATGTTTTCCTTGGCGACATAAGCCTTTAGCGCCTCTGCCTCGGGGTCCTGCGACGTTTTGGTCTCTTGGGCGGCAAGGCCGCCAGAGATGAACAGGGAATCGAGGTCTTCGCCCATGGCGCCGTCGATATCGGTATGCGGCCCGTCACCGATGCAGAGGATCGCGGCGTCGGTGACACCGGGGCGCACCTCGGCCAGGCGGCGGCGGGCAAGGTCGTAGACCGGCGGATGCGGTTTGCCGAAATAGAGGCTGGTACCGCCCATCTCGGAATAAAGCGCGGCAATCGCGCCGGCGCAATATTCCCGGGTCTCGCCACGGTCGACCACGATATCGGGGTTGGCGCAGAGCAGCGGCAGGTCCTTCTGCTTGGCGAACAGCAAGTCCGGGCGTAGCTCGGCGGGGTCGGCATGGGCATCAAACGGACCGGTGCAGACGATGCCCTCGGCCTCTCTCAGCGGCACGCGGGTGATCTCGACCGGGTCCTCGATCAGATGCAGCGGCCCGAAGAAGCGTTTATCGCCGGGTGTGCCGATGTGATAGACCTTGGACCCCACGGCACCGGTGAACATCGCCGCGCGGGCGCTGTCGCCGGAGGTGGCGATGGTGTCCCAGGCGTCGTCGGGCACCTGCAGCTTGCGCAGCTGGTCGGCGACCTCGTCGCGCGGCCGGGGCGCATTGGTCAGCAGCACGACGGTGCCGCCGCTGGCGCGAAAGGCCTGCAGCGCGGCGACGGCCTCGGGAAAGGCCGCGATGCCATTGTGGACGCAGCCCCAGAGATCGACGAAGGCAGCGTCGTAGCGGTCGGAAATCTCGGAGAGCGTTTGGATGATCCGGGTCATGGGGGCCTCGTTTGAAAAGATGACCATGACTTAGGGCAGATCGTCCGGCCGGGCCAGCCCGGAGGCGCATGTCGCGGCAGGGGAGCGCCCGCGCAGGTGGCGGGCGCTCCTGTGTCAGGTGACAATTTCAGCGCGCGTAGGGGTCCTTGAGCGCCGGCAGGACACGCCCGGCGCATTCGCCGAAGCCTATGGTAAAGCCCTCGCCCCGGGCCACGCCGGTCAGGGTCAGCCGGTCACCGTCTTCGAGGAAGCTGCGGGTGTCGCCGCCGTCGAGGGTCAGAGGCTCCTTGCCACCCCAGCTCAGCTCCAGCAGCGAGCCGCGCTGATGCTTTTCAGGCCCGGAGATGGTGCCGGAGCCCAAGAGATCACCTGGGTTCATCGGGCAGCCCGAGGTGGTGTGATGCGCCAGCTGCTGCGCCGAGGAATAGTACATGAAGTTGTAATTCGCGGTGGCGATGGTGCTGGGCGTCTTGCCCTCGGGCGTCAGGGTCACCGTCAGGTCGATGTCATAGAGCATCGGACCGCAGTCGCGCAGATGCGGCAGCAGCTCCTTCTCCCGCGCCGGGGTGTCGCAGCGGAACGGCTCGAGCGCGGCGCGGGTGACGATCCACGGGCTGATGGTGGTGGCGGTGGCCTTGGCCTGGAAGGGCCCCAGCGGCTGGTATTCCCAAGCCTGGATATCGCGCGCCGACCAGTCGTTGAGCAGCACGTAGCCAAAGATCATCTCGTCGGCTTCCTTGACCGTCACCGGTCCGTCGGATTCGACACCGACGATGGCGCCCATCTCGAGCTCGAGGTCAAAGCGCGCACAGGGCGCAAAGCGCGGTGCGTCGTCGTTCGGGCCCTTGAGCTGCCCCCAGGGCCGGCGCACGTCGGTGCCCGAGACCACCACCGAAGAGCCACGGCCATTGTAGCCGATCGGGATATGCAGCCAGTTCGGCGGCAGCGCGTTCTCGGCGCCGCGGAACATGGTGCCGACATTGGTGGCGTGATGCCGGCCGGCGTAGAAATCGGTGTATTCCGAGACGAGGAAAGGCATGTGCATCCGCGCCATCGACTGGTCGACGAGGAACGGCTCGACAGAGGCCCGCGCCGAGCTGCCCTCGGCCAGAAGCCCGGTCAGCACGTTGCGCAGCCGGTCCCAGAGCTCGGGTCCCTGTTCCATCACCTCGTTCCAGAACGGCACGTCGAACAGCGGATCGGTGCCGAAGTTCAACAGGCCCACGGATTCGGCGGCGCGGCAGTCGAGGATCTGGCTGCCGATGGCCACGCCGCAGCGCGGTTCCTCGTCGCCGGTGGAAAAGACGCCATAGGGCAGGTTGTTCAGCGGAAAGGGGCAGTCGGGCGCATTGGCGCTCTCGACCCAGCTTCTCATCAGGGGCATGTTCGGTCCTTTGGTCTTCTGTCACGCTGCGCGCGGGGCGCAGCCTAGGGGGCGTCGGGTTGTTGATCGGGCATCGCGCTGGCGATGGCCGGGATCTGCTGGCATCTGGCGTCAATCTCGCCCAGCCGCGGGAACGCGGCAAGGTCGAAGTCCCAGCGGCGGGCATTGTAGACCTGGGCCACGAGGCAGAGATCGGCAAGGCCGGGTGTGTCGCCAAAGCAGAAGGGCGTGTCAGGGCGGATCAAGCGGTCAAAGGCGGTGAAGCCCTCGGACATCCAGTGTTTCATCCAGTCGACGGCGACGTCCTGATCATGGCCCAGCGCCTTGAGCCGGTTCACCACCTTGAGATTGTTGACCGGGTGCACATCCAGCGCGATCTGATGCGCCGCGGCCCGGGCCTGGGCGCGGGCGACGGCGCCCTCGGGCAGCAGCGGCGGCTCGGGGTACGTCTCGTCGAGGTAGTCGAGAATGGCGAGGCTCTGGGTCAGCACGGTGCCATCGTCGAGAACCAGCGCCGGCACGCCCTGGCCGGGGTTCACCGCGGTGTAATCGTCGCTGCGCTGCACGCCCGCGACCAGGTCGACCGGCACGATCTCGTAGTCCAGCCCCTTGAGGTTGAGCGCGGCGCGCACCCGGATCGAAGTGGTCGAGCGCCAGTAGGAATAGAGTTTCATGAACGGTCCACCAGGGTTTCAAAGCCGCCGAAGATGATGCGTTTGCCATCCATCGGCATGTCGTCGGTATTGCCCATGCGCGGGTCTTCGAAGGCGGCGGTCATGCCGGTGTCGCGGGTCTCCTTGTCGGGGAACTCCATCCACGAAAACACCGCCACCTCGTCGTCCTCGAGCATCACGGCGCGGGGAAAGGAGGTGAGCTTGCCTTGCTCCAGCCCGTGACCCACGCTTTCCACCACGCGCGTCGCCCCATGGTCGAGGAACACCTGCGCCAGCCGCTCGGCCCAGATGCGATAGTCCTCCAGCCGGTCCTTCTTGACCGGGATCACCAGCCCTTCGATATACATCGCCACTACCTTTCGTCGTTGCGCCGCTCGGCCCGGTTGCGTCGGTTGACGGCGTAGATCAGCGCCGCAAAGCCCGCAAGCACCGGCAGGATCAGCAGGAGTTTCAACAGCGCGCCATCCATCACCGGCCCTCCGCCGTCAGAGTGTCAGTCACCGCCGTCCCCTCCGCAACCGCCGCTGTCGTCCAGGTCGGTGGCCTCTGCCTGGCTGTCGACGCCGCCCTTATGGCCCCCGGCACACGCCCGCGCGGCGATGACCCAAAGGACCACCACCCCGGCACTCAGCCAGAGCAGGGTCTCGCCGTTCATTTGCGCCCCGGCGTGCCGTCGAACTTCTTCTCGAGCGAGGTCCAGCAGTCGATGTAATCGTCCTGCAGCGGCGCTTCCTTGGCGGCAAAGGCGGTCAGATGCTGCGGGAACCGGGTCTCGAACATGAAGGACATGGTGTTGTCGAGCTTCTCGGCCTTGAGCTCGGCATTGGACGCGCCTTCGAATGCATTCCGGTCGGGTCCGTGCGGCAGCATCATGTTGTGCAGCGACATGCCGCCGGGGACAAAGCCCTTGGGCTTGGCGTCGTACTGACCGTAGATGTTGCCCATCAGCTCAGACATGATGTTCTTGTGATACCACGGCGGACGGAAGGTGTCTTCCGCCACCATCCAGCGCTCGCGGAACAGTACGAAATCGATGTTCGCGGTGCCGGGCACGCCGGAGGGCGCGGTCAGCACGGTGAAGATCGACGGATCGGGGTGATCGAAGAGGATCGCGCCGACCGGGCAGTAATTGCGCATGTCGTATTTGTAGGGCGTGTAGTTGCCGTGCCAGGCCACGACGTCGAGCGGGCTCTGCCCGATCTCGGTCCGGTGGAACTGGCCGCACCACTTGACGGTGACGGTCGAGGGCACTTCGCGGTCTTCAAACGCTGCCACCGGCGCCTTGAAATCCCGCGGGTTGGCCAGGCAATTGGCGCCGATCGGGCCGCGGCCGGGCAGTTCGAACTTCTGACCGTAGTTCTCGCAGACAAAGCCGCGGCAGGGGCCTTCGAGCACTTCGACCCGGTAGACCAGTCCGCGCGGAATGATGGCGATTTCCTTGGGCTCGAGATCGATGATCCCCAGCTCGGTGGCAAAGCGCAGCCGGCCCTCCTGCGGCACCACCAGAAGCTCGCTGTCGGCGGAAAAGAAATACTCGTCGACCATCGATTCGGTGACGAGGTAGATGTGGCTCGCCATGCCGATCTGGGTGTTGACGTCGCCCGCCGTGGTCATCGTGTGCATGCCGGTAAGCCAGGTGTGTTCTGCGCCATGCGGCAGCGGATCCCAGCGGTACTGGCCCAGCGAGACGACATCGGGGTCGACATTGGGCGCGCTCTTCCAGTTGGGCAGGTCGATGCGGGTGTAGCGGTGCGAATGCTTCACCGAAGGGCGGATGCGATAGGTCCAGGTCCGCTCCGGCGGATCGGCGGTAAAGGCGGTGCCGGAAAGCTGCTCGCCATAAAGCCCGTAGTTGCATTTCTGCGGCGAGTTCATGCCTTGGGGCAGGGCGCCGGGCAGGGCCTCGGTCTCGAAGTCGTTGCCGAAGCCCGGCATGTAGCCCGGGGTGGTGCCGACCGGCGTGTCGGCCTGGGTCAGCGAAGAAGTCTGGGGGGTGTCTTTCATGGCGAGTCCTCCTGTCGCCCCGGAGATAATAGTTGAATTTGTAACTAACAACGCTTATTCGGCCCGGCATGGACAAAACCGACACTTTCGATCTGCAAGAGTTTCTGCCCTACCTGCTCAACCAAGCGGCCGAGACCGCCTCTGACGGCTTTCAGAAGATCTACAAGGACCGTTACGGCATGCTGCGCACCGATTGGCGGGTGCTGTTCCACCTCGGCATCTACGGCCGGATGACGGCGCGTGACATCGGGCGGACGGCGCAGGTGCACAAGACCAAGATCAGCCGGGCGGTGGCGCGGCTCGAGGCGCGGCGCTTCCTGCTGCGGCAGGAGGATGAGACCGACCGCCGGGTCGAGCACCTGACGCTGACACCGGCGGGGCAGGCGGCCTATCGCGACCTGCGCGGTGTGGCCGAGGCCTATGACGCCGAACTGGTCGCCAGCCTCGATCCCCAGGAGGTGGCGGTGCTGCGCAAGGCGCTGCTGCATCTCTCGCGGCGGTGATCAACTGGTCGGGGTGTAGCGCAGGATGCCGGCCACGCGTTCCTCGCCGCCCCGGTCCGAGGGATGCGCCTGACCGTCATGCACCGGCACTTCGGCGAAATCGAAGGGGCTGACGTCGGCGAGACAGGCGGCATTGACGGCAATCTCACCCTCGGGAAAGCGGCGCGCGTGATGGGTGTAGATGCCGCAGGTGGCGCAGAAATAGTGCCGGGCGGTCTGGCTGCCGAACTGGTAGAGCGTCAGCGCCTCCTGTCCAGCGTCGATCCGGACGCTCCGGGCGGTCAGCGCCACGGCCCCGCGCCGGCGGCAGAAGCTGCAATCGCAGCGGCTGGCGCTGGCCAGCCCATGGGCCAGCTGGACGGAAAAGCGCACTTTGCCGCAATGGCAGGCGCCGCTGTGGCTGGTCTCTGTCATGGCGGCAGGCTAGCCTTGGCCGAGGTCCCCCGGCAATCGGAAACCACCATGCTGCAAACCCCCGGCTTCCTGCGCGCGATGAAACCCGGCGAAGAGCCTTCGGTCGATGCGCTCTTGCGCGCGGCCTTTGGCGGCGAGGACGAGGTGCGGCTGGTGGCCAAGCTGCGCAAGGCCGGGGTCATGGCGGGTGAAAGCGTGCTGCCGGGGCCCGAGGGCAGTAACGGCCCGGTGGGCTATTTCGCCCTGTCGCAGATGCGCCAGCCCAAAGGCTGGCTCTGCCTCGCGCCGGTGGCGATCCATCCCGACTGGCAGAGGCGCGGCCAGGGCCGACGGATGATCCGCATGCTCACCGGCTGGGCCGAGGCCGCGGGGCAGACCATCGTCGTGCTGGGCGAGCCTGACTTCTACGAGAGCTGCGGCTTTTCCCGGGCGCGCGCAGCCGGGCTGACTTCGCCCTATCCGACTGATCACACGCTCCTTCTTGCCCCGGGCGGCGGGGTCCCGCGCGAAACGCTTGTCTACCCCGCGGCCTTTGGCTGAACGGCACGTCGGGGCTTGCCAAATCGGCACCGGCAGGCGCAACTGCGCACCATGTACAAAGCCAAGGCCGAAAATCCCCCCCTTGCCATCGCCCTGATGCTGCTTGCGACCGTGTTCATTGCCTCGGCCACCGCCTTTGCCAAGGCGCTGGGGTCTGGCACCCTGGGCGGCATCCTGCATCCGTTGCAGGTGACCTTCGGGCGGTTTCTCTTTGCCGGGTTGTTCTTTACCGGCATCGTCGCAGTGATGCGCCCGAGCTTTACCCGGGTGCACTGGGGCCTGCATGTGCAGCGGACGACCTGTGGCTGGGCCGGGGTGACGTTGATGTTTGCCGCGGTGGCGGCGATCCCGCTGGCGGATGCGACGGCGATCTCCTTCCTCAACCCGGTCTTCGCGATGATCCTCGCCATCCCGCTTCTGGGCGAAAGGGTCGGGCCGGTGCGCTGGGCCGCGGCTGCGCTGGCCTTCTGCGGCGCGCTGATCCTGCTGAGGCCGGGGACCGGCGCCTTTCAGTCCGGCGCGTTGCTGGCCTTGGGGGCGGCGCTGACGCTGGGGCTCGAGGTGGTCTTCATAAAGCGGCTGGCCGGGCGCGAGGCGCCGCTGCAGGTGCTTCTGATCAACAACCTGATCGGGCTGACCATCGCCACGGCGGTGATGCTGCCCTATTGGATCACACCCTCGCCGGCACAGTGGTTGGGCATGGCGGGCGTCGGCCTGTCGATGGCGCTGGCGCAGAGTTGCTTCTTCAATGCGGTGGCGCGGGCCGATGCCAGCCTCGTGGTGCCCTTCAGCTATGCCACGCTGATTTCGGCCGCGGTGATCGATTTCGCGGTCTTCGGGATGAAGCCGGTGCCGATCTCGATGCTGGGCGCGGCGGTGATCGTCGCTGGCGGCGTGCTGCTGGCCTGGCGCGAGGGGCTGGCGCGCAAACGTCCGACCGCGCCGCAGCCGGAGCTGCGCTGAGGCCTCAGTCCGGCACGTTGTCGATGCCGCCGCGGCCCCAGGGCTGACAGCGCAGCAGGCGACGGATCGTCAGCCAGCTGCCGCGCAGCGCGCCGTGCTTTTCCAGCGCTTCCAGCGCATAGGCGGAGCAGGTGGGGTGATAGCGGCAGTTGTGGCCGACCCAGGGCGAGAAGATCAGGCGATAGGCCCGCACCGGCAGCGACACCAGGTAGGCCAGCGGGCTCACGCGCCGCCTCCGTGGACCTTGCGCAGGGCATAGCGCAGGTCGTTCTGCAGATCGGTGAAATCCCGTTCGGCGGTGGCGCCGGCCTTGCCGATCAGCACGTAGTCCCAGCCGGGCTGGCCCTGATCGGGCAGGATCAGCCGCGCGATCTCTCGCAGCCGGCGTTTGGCGCGGTTGCGGGCGACGGCATTGCCGACCTTCTTGGAACAGGTGAAGCCGACGCCGATCGCCGGGTCATCGTCACCGCGGCGGCGCGCCTGCAAGAGAAACCCGCCGGTGCCCTGACGGCGCGCCCGCGCGGCCGCCAGAAAGGCGGCGCGTTTCCTCAGCACCCTGAGGTCAGGCGGGACGTCCGGACATGACAAAACCGCCGGGGCATGGTCTCCCCGGTCGGCATCGCTGCCAGGATCGGGGGCCTCCGACGGTGTCATCTTGTTCGCAGTCGACGAGCGCTTAGGCGCTCAGCGACTTCCGGCCACGGGCGCGGCGCGCGTTCAGGATCTTGCGGCCGGCTTTGGTGGCCATGCGCGCACGAAAGCCATGGCGCCGTTTGCGCACGAGGTTCGAGGGTTGATAGGTGCGTTTCATCGCTCCGTCTCCAAGTTCTGGGCCATCTCTGGCGATTCCGGGCCGCACACCATCACGGGCCACGCGGATTCGCGTGCGGCGGCAAACTGAAGCCCGTGCTATAGGGGGCACAGCCTGCCAAGTCAAACCCCGCATCGCCGGTTTCGCAGGGGGCTGCAACATTTTTTGTCGCAGGGGCAGCGAAATGTTTCAGTTCGGTCAGATCAGGGGTGAAACGCCCCCGATCCCGTCACCTTGCATCAAGCGACCGTGATTGCGCTGTCAGCGGGCTGGCCCCGGCCTCATGTTTCAGAGGACAAACAGCAGACCACATCCGGGAAACCCCAGCAGAATGACCGATATGACATCACCTTCGCCGACCTCCAAGGCCCGCCCCGCCGTTCTGCGGTACCTGCCGCTTATCGTGATCGCGCTGGTCGCGCTGATCGGCGCCCTGACCCTGCGGGATTACCTGACCTTCGAGACGCTGCGCGAGAATCGCGAGCTGCTGCTGGGCTGGCGGGACAACAACTATCTCTGGATGGCGCTGGGGTTCATCGCCGTCTACGTGGTGATCGTCGCCTTTTCGCTGCCCGGTGCGGCGGTGGCCTCGGTCACCGGCGGGTTTCTCTTCGGGCTCTTTGCCGGCACGCTGTTCAACGTGGCCGCCGCCACCACCGGCGCCATGGCGATCTTTCTCGCTGCGCGCTGGGGGTTGGGGCAGGCGCTGACCGCGAGGCTCGAAGCCTCTGACGGCACGCTTGGCCGGCTGAAGGAAGGGCTGCGCGAGAACGAGATCAGCGTGTTGCTGTTGCTGCGCCTGGTGCCGGCGGTGCCCTTCTTTGTCGCCAACCTGCTGCCGGCGCTGGTCGGCGTGAAGTTCCGCAACTTCGTCTGGACCACCGCCCTAGGCATCATCCCCGGCGCGGTTGTCTTTACCTGGATCGGCGTCGGCCTTGGCGCGGTGTTCGATCGCGGCGAAAGCCCCGACCTGAGCCTGCTGTGGGAGCCGCACATCCTCGGCCCGCTGCTCGGCCTCTCGGCGCTGGCGGCGCTGCCCATCCTGATCAAGGCCGTGCGCGGCAGGAAAGAGATCTGAGCCATGGAAAAGATCAAGACCGATATCCTGGTGATCGGCGGTGGCTCTGGCGGGCTCTCGGTGGCGGCGGGGGCGGCGCAGATGGGCGCCTCGGTGGTGCTGCTCGAAGGCCACAAGATGGGCGGCGACTGTCTGAACTATGGCTGCGTGCCGTCGAAGGCGCTGATTGCCAGCGGCAAGGCCGCCTATGGCCAGGCCCATGCTAGCCCTTACGGCGTCGCCGACGTGGTGCCCCAGGTGGATTACGCCGCCGCCAAGGACCATGTGCAGGGCGTGATCGCCCAGATCGCCCCGGTCGATTCGGTTGAACGCTTCGAAGGCTTCGGCGTGCGGGTGATCCAGGAATTCGGCCGCTTTGTCTCGAAAACCGAGGTGCAGGCTGGCGATCACCTGATCACCGCGCGACGCATCGTGATCGCCACCGGCTCTTCGCCGCTGGTGCCGCCGATCCCGGGGCTCGATGCCGTGCCCTACGAGACCAACGAGACGCTCTTTGACCTGCGCGAGCGGCCCGAGCACCTGCTGATCATCGGCGGCGGGCCGATCGGCATGGAGATGGCGCAGGCGCATCGCCGGCTGGGCTGCGACGTGACCGTGATCGAAGGCGCCAAGGCGCTGGGCAAGGACGACTCCGAGACCGCAACGATCGTGCTGGACCAGCTCCGCGCCGAGGGCATCGAGATCGCCGAAGACGCGCTGGCCGCCGAGGTGCGCGGTCAGGCCGGGGCCATCGAGGTCGAAGTCAAGGACGGCCGCGTCTTCAAGGGCTCGCACCTGCTGATGGCGGTGGGGCGCAAGCCCAATGTCGGCAGTCTCGACCTCGCAAAGGCGGGGATCGAGACCACGAAAGCGGGCATCAAGGTCGACGACAGCCTCAAGACCAGCAACGCCCGCGTCTATGCCATCGGTGACGTCGCCGGCGGGCTGCAGTTTACCCATATGGCGGGCTATCACGCCGGCGTGGTGATCCGCTCGGCGCTGTTTGGTCTGCCGGCCAAGGTCTCGACCGCTCATATCCCTTGGGCGACTTATACCGCGCCAGAGCTGGCGCAGGTCGGGCTGACCGAGGCGCAGGCGCGCGAGGAACACGGTGACAAGCTCGAAGTCACTCGATTCCACTTCGACCACAACGACCGGCTGATCGCGGAACGCAAGACCGCCGGCCTGATCAAGGTGATGGTGGTCAAGGGCCGGCCCGTCGGCGTCTCGATCGTCGGGCACCAGGCCGGCGAGCTGGCGAATCTCTGGTCGCTGGTGATCGCCAACAAGCTCAAGATGAAGCACGTGGCGGCCATGGTGTCGCCCTATCCGACCGTGGGAGAGATCAACAAACGCGCGGCGGGGGCCTATTTCTCACCCCGATTGTTTGATAACCCCACGGTCAAGCGCGTCGTTGGACTGGTCCAGCGCTGGGTGCCTTAAGGGGTTGGTCGCCAATGCTCAATTCGCTGTCCGGGCGGTTTCTGATCCTCACCACCGTCTTCGTGATGCTGGCGGAGGTGATGGTCTTTGTCCCCTCGGTGGCGCGGTTCCGGCAGGATTACCTGCTGGGCCATCTCGAGCGGGCGCAGATCGCCTCGCTGTCGCTTCTGGCCAACGACATGATCGATGCGGACCTCGAGGAAGAGCTCTTGCGCAATGCCGGCGTCTACAACGTCGTGCTGCGGCGCGACGAGGCGCGGCAGCTGATCCTGTCGTCGCCGATGCCGCAGCCGATCTCGGCCACCTATGACCTGCGCGATGCCCCGGCGCTGACGTTGATTCTCGACGGGCTGCGGCGGCTGGTTGACCCCGAGCCGCGCATTGTGCGGGTGATCGGCAACCCGCTGCGCGACGCCGGCCTGCTGATCGAGGTGTCGATGGACACCGCGCCGCTGCGCACCGCGATGATCGACTACGGTCTGCGCATCCTGTTCCTGTCGGCGGTGATCTCGGTGGCCACCGCATTCCTGCTCTTCCTTGCGGTCCGGGTGTTTCTGGTCAAGCCGATCAAGCGGGTGGTGGGCCAGATGAAGGCCTATGCCGCCGCGCCCGAGGATGGCCGCCGCATCATCCAGCCCTCTGCTGGCGTGCGCGAATTGCGCGAGGCCGAGGATGCGCTGAAGATGCTCGAGACCGAGCTGACCCATGCGCTCAAGCAGAAGGAGCGCCTGGCGCAGTTGGGCGGCGCGGTGGCGCGGGTCAGCCACGATCTGCGCAACATCCTGACCTCGGCGCAGCTGTTCACCGACCGGATCGAGATGTCCGAGGACCCCGGCGTCAAGCGGCTGGCGCCGAAGCTGGTCAATTCGATCACCCGGGCGGTCAACCTCTGCGAGGCGACCCTGGCTTTCGGCCGCGCCGAAGAGCCGGCGCCGGTGCTGTCCCGTATGCCGCTGGCCGAGCTGGTCTCAGACGTGGTCGAGAGCGAGCGACTGGCCACCGGCGACTATGACCTCAGCTATTCCGAGGACGTGCCCGCCACGCTGCATATCCGCGCCGACAGCGAGCAGCTTTACCGCGTGCTGTCGAACCTCGTGCGCAATGCGCGGCAGGCGATCATGGCCACCGGCAAACCCGGCGAGATCAACATCTGCGCCGAAGAGGGCGAGGACGTCTGGCTGATCCGCATCACCGACACCGGGCCCGGCCTGCCGCCCAAAGCGCAGGAGCATCTGTTCAAGGCTTTCCAGGGCGGCGCCCGCAAAGGCGGCAGCGGTCTGGGGCTGGCAATCTCGGCCGAATTGATCCGCGGGCATGGCGGCACGCTGGCGCTGGTGAGCACCGGGGCAGAGGGCTCGGTGTTCGAAATTCGCCTGCCGAGCGGAACTCTGTAAATTTCTTCAATTTCGCTCTTGCAGACCATTTGGCCCTGACTTATACCCCGCCTCCACGGACCGATAGCTCAGCTGGATAGAGTACCTGACTACGAATCAGGGGGTCGGGGGTTCGAATCCTCCTCGGTCCGCCACTTCACCCCGAAACGGGGTGAAACGCGGAAATTTCCGGAACATCTCGAAGATCGAAGCAGGCTTTGCCCGGTGGCGTTTTTGCGCGCCTGTGGTGGTTTGCAATGTCGTGCTTGTGGCCTCACGCGCCCTGCAAGGCGCGCGATTCCTTTGGTCTTCGCCGCGGTCGCGCGCTCAGCTTTCCTGCGCCTTCGGCGGGCAGGGCAGGGCGTAGGGGCGCAGTTTTTCATAGTAGGGCAGGGCGGCCTCGCAGACGGCCTGCAGGTGCTCTGACAGCGCCGGCAGCGGCCCCTCCGGCCCGGCAAAGCCGGTCGAGCGGTGCACGGCATCATACCAATGCGCGGCCCAGATGCCGTCACGCGCATGGCCGCCCTTGGGCCAGTGCAGCATGGCCGGATCAAACGGCAGGCCGAGGCCGTCACAAAGCTGGCGCAGCATTACTTCGGGCGCGCGGCGGATGTCGGCGCTGTCGATCACCAGCGCCGGTGCCCCCATGCCACGCACCTCGTCGAAGATCTCGGCCTGCTGGCGAAACCCGATGTCTTCGAGCCCCGGCCGTTCGAGCTTGCGGTCGAAGCTGGCCAGCACCCGGGCGGGGTGCCGGATCAGGAAGACATGCGTTACTTCGGCGAACCAGCTGCGGTCGATGCCGGGCAGCATGTGCTGGCTCATGTGCTTCTGATAAAAATGCGGCTGGCCGCCCGGCGTTGACGCAATACAGCGTCGCGCAACCACGGCGGGATTGACTTCCCCATGGTCAAGAATGGCGTCCCGCATTGGATGATCGCGGCCGCTGCGGTCGAGATAGGCGGCATAAAAAGGTTCGTCCCAGACATCGAAATCGCCACGGGCGCCAAAGGAATACATCAGCGCTGTCGAGAGATTACGCGGCCCCGACCACATCGCGATATTCATTACATCCCTCCCGGTTTTGCTTTGTTTCTAAGGCGCTATGATCATCCCTCCGCAACGGTGCGCGACATTCGCCCGATCTGCAATCACCAAATTCAACGCAGGGCGCGCCGGGTTGGTGTGCAGCAATTCCGGGCCGAGGCGCTTTGGCGCTGAATGGCGTCAATGGCAAGATTTGGCTGATTTTCCCCCTCCCCAAATCCGGGGATAACCTTTCACAGAGTAGTCGCCTATATGTTGTATCTGATCAGCGTCGGCCCATTTCGGGCATGGGACTGGTGCAATGAAAGGGTCTGGAAAGCCGCCGTTAACCATTTAATTATTGACGCCGTGTCACAAATATCGGAATTGACTGCCTATTCACGATGAATTAACGCTCACATATGTCGTTATGACAACTATCGGAGAGAACATGTCGGAAATCGATCTGGACGGAATGTCTCTGAAAGAACTGAAGCAGCTGCAAAAGCAGGTGAACAAGGCAATCAGTACTTTCGAGGACAGAAAGAAGAAAGAGGCGCTGGCTGCACTTGAGGCCAAGGCGGCGGAAATGGGCTTTTCCCTTTCCGATCTGACCACTGGCAAAGGCGGCAAGATCTCTGCGCCGAAGTACCAAAATCCCGATGATGTCTCGCAAACCTGGACCGGTCGCGGCCGCAAGCCCGGCTGGTTTTCCCAGGCGCTCGAGAACGGGACTTCGCCCGAAGACATGCTTATTTCCTGAGACCTTTTGTCGAAAGACAGGGCCCGGGAGTGAGACACGGGCATTTAACAAAGCAAAAAACCCCCGGTGCCAGGCACCGGGGGTTTTTGTTGATCGGGCGTCAATAAACCGCTCAGCCGATGGCAACGGCCTTTACGTCGTCATCGATGAAGGGCGTGTATTGCGCGAAGTTGTCGGCAAACATCTGCACCAGCTTCTGGGCCTGCGCGTCATAGGCGCCGGGATTGCCCCAGGTGCGGCGCGGATCCAGCAGCACCTCGGGCACGCCCGGCACGCCGGTGGGCACGTCGAAGCCGAAGTTCGGGTCCTTGCGGAACTGCGCATCGGCCAACGAACCGTCCAGCGCGGCGGTCAGCAGCGCGCGGGTCGCCTTGATCGGCATCCGCGAGCCTGTGCCATAGGCGCCGCCGGTCCAGCCGGTGTTGACCAGCCAGCAGGTCGCGCCGTGCTTGGCGATCTTCTCGCGCAGCAGGTTGCCGTAGGTCTCGGGGCGGCGCGGCATGAAGGGTGCACCGAAGCAGGTCGAAAAGGTGGGCTCGGGCTCGGTCACGCCCCGCTCGGTGCCCGCCACCTTGGAGGTGAAGCCCGACAGGAAGTGGTACATCGCCTGCGCCGGCGTCAGCCGCGCGATCGGCGGCAGCACGCCGAAGGCGTCGCAGGTCAGCATGATGATGTTCTTCGGGTGGCCACCAAGCGCGCTGGACGAGGCGTTGGAGATGTACTCCAGCGGGTAGGCGCAGCGCATGTTGGCGGTCAGGCTGTCGTCGTCGAAGTCCAGTTCCTTGGTCTCGTCGTCATAGACCATGTTCTCGATCACCGTGCCGAACTTGGACGTCGTGGCATAGATCTCGGGCTCGGCCTCCGGCGAGAGGTTGATGGTCTTGGCATAGCAGCCGCCTTCGAAGTTGAAGGTGCCGCGATCCGACCATCCGTGTTCGTCATCGCCGATCAGCACGCGCGCGGGATCGGCCGAGAGGGTGGTCTTGCCGGTGCCCGACAGGCCGAAGAAGATCGCGGTATCGACCGGGTTGCCCACGGCATGGTTGGCGGAGCAGTGCATCGGCATGATGCCCTTTTCCGGCAGCAGGTAGTTGAGCAGGGTGAAGACCGACTTCTTGTTCTCGCCCGCGTATTCGGTGCCGCCGATCAGGATCAGCTTGCGGTCGAAGTTCATCGCGATCACCGTGCCCGACCGGCAGTCGTGGCGTTCGGGGTCGGCGGTGAAGCTCGGGCAGTTGATGACGGTGAAATCGGCGGAGAATTCGTCGAGGTCCTCGCGCTCGGGGCGGCGCAGCATGTGGCGGATGAAAAGGCCATGCCAGGCCAGCTCGGTGACCATGCGCACATCGATGCAATGCGCCGGATCGGCACCGCCGACGAGGTCCTGGACGAAATAGTCACGGCCCTTCATGTGGGCCAGCATGTCCTCGTAGAGCGCGTCAAAGCCCTCGGGCGACATCGCGGCGTTGTTTTCCCACCAGATGGTGTCGGCCACGCTCTCGGTCTTGACCACGTGCTTGTCCTTGGGGGACCGGCCAGTGAATTTGCCGGTCGACACGAGAAAGGCACCGCCTTGCCCCAATGTCCCTTCCTCGCGCCGCAGAGCCTCTTCGATCAGCGCGGGTTCCATGAGGTTGTAATAGACATTGCCCAGACCTTCGATCCCTTGATCTTCGAGCCGGAACTGCGGGTTCACCCGTCCAAATGTCATTGTCTATCTCCATGTATCCGTGCGTCTCGCGCCGGAAAGTCCTGATGCTGACGGCAGAAAGGGCCGCCCCCGCGGCCCGTGTCATGGCCCCGGTCATACGGGTGTAACATGGGGGTTCTTCCGGTGAACAGGACGCAGGGACACAGTTAGCGCCACCAAGTTGCGGTTTAGCGCAATCATCTTTCGCGCATCCCGGACCACTTCCCCGAGGTGAGGCAATTTAGCCATTCCTTCGTACTTTTCGGGTCTGCTGGCGGCGGTCTGGTGGCCCGATTCGCAGTTAAGGATTGATTGCACCTCTGCAATCAAGGCATAATGGTGAAAAAAATTGGCACCGAGCAGTATAAGGACAGACAAATGTCTAAGATCGCCCTTGTGGACGACGACAGAAATATTCTGACATCCGTCTCGATGACCCTCGAGGCCGAGGGCTTCGAAGTCGAAACCTACAACGATGGCCAGACGGCGCTTGACGCCTTCAACAAGAAGATGCCCGACATGGCGGTGCTGGACATCAAGATGCCCCGCATGGACGGCATGGACCTGCTGCAGCGGCTGCGGCAGAAATCCACCATGCCGGTGATCTTCCTCACCTCCAAGGATGACGAGATCGACGAGGTTCTGGGCCTGCGCATGGGGGCCGACGACTACGTCAAGAAACCCTTCTCGCAGCGCCTGCTGGTCGAACGCATCCGCGCGCTTCTGCGCCGCCAGGACGCGGTCGAGACCGGTGCCGTTGGCGATACCGAGGAAACCAAGGTGATCGAGCGCGGCGACCTGCGGATGGACCCGCTGCGCCACGCGGTGTCCTGGAAGGGCAAGGATGTCTCGCTGACCGTGACCGAGTTCCTGCTGCTGCAGGCCCTGGCCCAGCGCCCCGGTTTCGTGAAGTCGCGCGATCAGCTGATGGACGTGGCCTATGACGATCAGGTCTATGTCGACGACCGCACAATCGACAGCCACATCAAGCGCTTGCGCAAGAAGATGCGCAGCGTCGACGATGATTTCTCGGCGATCGAGACGCTTTACGGCATTGGTTACCGGTACAACGAAGAGTAATGGCTCTGGTCGAGGAAATGGGCGTGCCCGAGACAGGCTCCAAGCGTCGGGGTGACGTGGTGCTGGGCGACGACTGGGTCGCGCCCGACGGCACCGTCGAGCAGGAGCTGCAGGACAGCCGCGCCCGGCGCGGGCTGTTCTCCTTGCGCAGCTCGCCGCTCACGCGCAAGATCATCATGTTCAACCTGATCGCACTCAACGTGCTGGTCGGTGGCATTCTCTACCTCAACTCCTCGCGCGACGGTCTGGCGGCACAGCGCGCCTCGGGCCTCGTCAGCGAGGCCGAGCTGATTGCCGATGTCTTCGAGGCGCAGCTGCCCGGCACCGCGCCGGTCAACCTCGTCACCGGCGACGGCGTCGATGTCGGCGCCACGCTCGAGGGGATCGACCTGCGCCGCGGCGCCGAGGTCTTTGTCTTCGATCCGGCACAGTCCGTCGTTGGCCGCTCTGCCTCGGACCGGGTGGCCCCGACCGAGGACGAGGGTCGCACCGTCATCACCGACATGCTTGGCACGATCTGGGATGCGGTGGCTCGACTGGTCACCGAATCGGAAGAAGAGCGCCTCGCCGCCTTTGAAGAGCATCTGGTCGACCTCGCAGGCCCGGCGCTGGACGGAAATACCACCGTCCGGACCACCGAAAGCACCGATGGCGGAACCGTCTTTACCGTCGGCACCCCGATTGAGCAGGACGGCGTGCCGATCGGCGCCATCGTCCTGGTCTCGGCCTCTGGCGAGATCGACAAGCTGGTCCGAACCGAGCGCGAGCGGGTGCTGCAGATGTTCCTCGTCGCCACCCTGGTCTCGATCGGCCTGTCGCTGGTGCTGGCCTCGACCATTTCCAACCCGATCTCCGACCTCGCCGAAGCCGCCGAACTGGGCCGTGACCGCGACCGGCGCAAGGACGCCAAGGGCCGCATCCGCATCCCCGACCTGACCGCGCGGCCGGACGAGATCGGCCGCCTGTCGGGTGCGCTGCGCGGCATGGTCACCGCGCTCTACGACCGGATCGATGCCAACGAACAGTTTGCCGCCGACGTGGCGCATGAGATCAAGAACCCGCTGGCCTCGCTGCGGTCTGCCGTGGGCAGCCTGCGGATGGTCAAGCGCGAGGATCACCGCGACAAGCTGCTCGACGTGATCGAACACGACGTGCGCCGGCTCGACCGGCTGGTCAGCGACATCTCCGATGCCTCGCGGCTCGACAGCGAGCTGGTCAAGGAAGAGCAGACCGCCTTCAACCTGCTCGACCTGCTGGGCAATCTTGGCGAATACCTGGGCAAGGAAGCGCAGGCCAAGGAGATCGAGTTCATCACCGATCTGCCGGACAAGCCGATCATGGTGCATGGCCTCGAGGCGCGGCTGGCGCAGGTCTTCGTCAACCTGATCACCAATGCCATCAGCTTCTGCGAGGCCGGCGATGCGATCCGCGTCTGGGCGCGGCAGCGCGAAAACCGGGTGCTGATCGTGGTCGAGGATACCGGCCCCGGCATTCCCGAAGAGGCGCTGACCAAGGTCTTCAAGCGGTTCTATTCGCACCGGCCCGAGCATGACTTCGGCAACAACTCCGGCCTTGGGCTCGCGATCTCCAAGCAGATCGTCGAGGCGCATGACGGCGTGATCTGGGCCGAGAACATCCGCCCGACCGAGGCCGACATCACCTCGGAACCGCTGGGCGCCCGCTTCGTGGTGGGGCTTCCGGTCTGAGCCATGTCCCTGATCCTGCATGCAAGCACCGTGGCCTTCGAGGGCCGCGGTGTTCTCATTCTGGGGGCCTCCGGCAGCGGCAAATCCGCCCTCGCGCTGGAACTGATGGCGGTGGGCGCAGGCCTCGTGGCCGATGACCGCACCGAGGTCACGGTGCAGGCGGGCCAGCTCATCGCCTCCTGCCCTCCGACAATCTCCGGCCGGATCGAGGCGCGCTTTGTCGGCCTCCTGAAGGCCGCGCCGCATCCGCCGGTGTCCCTGGCCCTCGCCGTCGATCTCGACCAGACAGAACGAGACCGTCTGCCACCGTTACGGCAGCGCGAGATCGCCGGCGTCCGGCTCTCGTTGCTTCACAAAATCGAAGAGGGCTATTTCCCTGCTGCAATCAGGCAGTATCTTGTGCATGGTCGCGCCGACTGATCCCCCGCGTCCCAGGAGACCCTGTTCCATGCCGTCCGATGCGCTCAATCGTCTCGTACTTCTGACCGGTCCGTCCGGCGCAGGACGGTCTACTGCGCTCAATGCACTGGAAGATCTGGGCTTCGAGACGATCGACAACCTGCCCTTGGCGCTGGCGCCGACGCTGCTCGATGGCGGGCTGGCCCGTGACATGGCACTGGGAATCGATGTGCGCACCCGGGACTTCTCGCCCGCCGCCCTGACCGCGCTGCTGGCGAATATCGCCAATCTCACCGGCCAGAGCGCCGAGCTTGTGGTGCTCGAGGCCGAGGCCGGGGTGCTGGCCAACCGCTACAACGAGACCCGCCGCCGCCATCCGCTGTCGCCCGACGGCACGCCCGAGACCGGCATCGCCAAGGAGCTCGAGCTGCTGGTGCCGCTGCGTGACCAGGCCACCGTGCTGATCGACACCTCGGCCCTGTCGCCGCATGACCTGCGCGCCGAGATGCAGCGCATCTTCGGCCGCAGCGGCAGTCATGACCTCGCCATTTCGGTACAGTCGTTTTCCTACAAGCGGGGGTTGCCGCTGGCGGCCGACGTGGTCTTTGACTGCCGCTTTCTCAAGAACCCGCACTGGCAGCCCGACCTGCGGCCGTTGACCGGCCAGGACAGTCGCGTGGCCGAGCATATCGCCACCGATCCGCGCTTCGCGGTGTTCCGCGACAAGGTCTTCGATCTGCTGATTTTCCAGCTGCCGGCAGCGCGTGACGAAGGCAAGGCGCATTTCACCGTGGCCTTCGGCTGCAGCGGCGGCAAGCACCGTTCCGTTGCCCTCGCGGAAAGCATTGCCCGAGGGCTTGCAACGGCGGGCTGGCGGGTGTCAATTAGGCACCGAGAGCTTGAGCGGCGCGCGCTGGCGCCGCTGGACCCTGTCCACAGATGACAGGGAAATGAACGGGAGACCGGCGAACTTGATCGGCATCGTGATCGTGGCGCATGGCGGTTTGGCCAGGGAATACCTGGCCGCAATCGAACACGTGGTCGGAGAGCAGCCCGGGATCCGCGCGATCTCGATCGAGCCCGACCATGTCCGTGACGACAAGCAGATGGAAATCTGCCGGGCCGCCGATTCCGTCGACCAGGGTGGCGGTGTCGTCATCGTGACCGACATGTTCGGCGGTTCGCCCTCCAACCTCTCGCTCATGGCCTGCGCGCCGGAGAACCGCCGCATTCTCTACGGCGCAAATCTGCCGATGCTGATCAAGCTGGCCAAGAGCCGCGATCTGGGTGTCGCCGATGCCGTCAGGCGCGCGACCGAGGCGGGACGCAAATATATCGACAGTCAGAATATCTCATCGGATCAGCCTATATGACACAGACCGTGACCCGCAGCCTGAAGATCGTCAACGAGAAGGGGCTGCATGCCCGTGCCTCGGCCAAGCTGGTCGAGGTCGTCGAAGGCTTCGACGCCAGTGCCGAGGTGTCGCGCGACGGCATGGGCGCCTCGGGGGATTCGATCATGGGGCTTTTGATGTTGGCAGCCTCCAAGGGAAGCACTATTGAGGTCCAGACCTCCGGCCCGGACGCCGAGGCCCTGGCCGATGCGGTCGAGGCCCTGGTGGCGGACCGCTTCGGAGAGGACTGCTAGGGCCGGCTCACGGCCTCGCGGGAAGGACGCTGGACGCAACCATGGTGGAAACTGCGCAATCCTCGGCCGGGCCCAAGGCGCCTGCGGCGGCCCCGCCGGTGCCGTATGACAAGCGCAAACTGTCCTATGCCAATACCTTCACCAACCCCTGGAAGGCCAATACCATCCGCACGATGGAATGGCTGACCGGCAAGCTGCCCTTGCTGCGCCTGGTGCGCCGGTTCGAGCGCGAGGGACCCAAGGAAGGCCCGGCCTTCTTCAGCCAGGCGCTGGCGCTGATGGGGATCGAGTTGCAGACCCCGCCAGAGCAGATCGCCCGCATTCCCGCCACCGGCCCGGTGATCATCGTCGCCAACCACCCGCACGGCCTGGTCGACGGCATGGTGCTGGCCGACCTGGTGGGCCGGGTGCGCACCGACTACAAGATCCTGACGCGCAACCTGCTCTCCGGTGTCACCGAGATCGAAGACCTGATGATCCCGGTGCCCTTCCCGCATGAGGAAAATGCCCGCGTCGAGAGCCTCGAGATGCGCAAGGCGGCGATGGATCACCTGCGCCAGGGCGGGGTGATCATCCTCTTCCCCTCGGGCGTGGTGGCCGCCAGCGAGACGATGTTCGGCAAGGCGGTCGAGGCGGTCTGGAACCCCTTCACCGCCAAGATGATCACCCGCTCCGGCGCCACCGTGGTGCCCATCCATTTCCCCGGCCAGAACTCCCGCGCCTATCAGATCGCCAACCGGATCTCCCCCACGCTGCGTCAGGGCCTGCTCATCCACGAGGTCATGCATGCCTGCAACCGCCCGCAGGCCCCGATCATCGGCAGGCCGATCTCGCCCGAGGAAATCCGCAACTGGGACAGCAAGCCCCGCCGCATGATGGCCTGGCTCCGCGACCATACCATGCGCCTCGGCGACAGCCCGGACTGAGCCGTCAGCCCAGGCCAGAGCCGGCCGCCGTCTCAGGCGCTCCGTCCCCATCTTCTTCTGTTTGAAAATACCCTCGGGGGGGGCCGGGGGGCTGGCCCCCCGGTGCAACCTGAAACCCAGGAACGACCCCCGCAAGCCTGGCGCATTCAGCGCGTCGGTACCGGGCTCTCACCGCGATAATCGTAGAAGCCGCGCTTGGTCTTGCGCCCCAGCCAGCCGGCCTCGACGTATTTGGTCAAGAGCGGGCAGGGCCGGTACTTGGTGTCGGCCAGCCCGTCGTGCAGCACGTTCATGATCGCAAGGCAGGTGTCGAGCCCGATGAAATCCGCCAGCTCCAGCGGCCCCATCGGGTGGTTGGTGCCCAGCTTCATCGCCATGTCGATCGAGGTGACGTTGCCGACGCCTTCATAGAGCGTATAGACCGCCTCGTTGACCATCGGCATCAGGATGCGGTTGACGATGAAGGCCGGGAAATCCTCGGCCGAGGCGGCAGTCTTGCCCAGGCGATCGACGACCGCAAGGCAGGACTCATAGGTGTCCTTGTCGGTGGCAATGCCGCGGATCAGCTCGACCAGCTGCATCACCGGCACCGGGTTCATGAAGTGGAAGCCCATGAACTTTTCCGGCCGGTCGGTGCGGCTGGCCAGCCGGGTGATCGAGATCGACGAGGTGTTCGAGGTCAGGATCGTCTCGGGCTTGAGGTGCGGCAGCAGGCTGTCGAAGATCTTCTGCTTGACCTCCTCGCGCTCGGTCGCCGCTTCGATCACCAGGTCGGTCTGCGCGACCTCCGGCGTTTCCAGCGTGGTGCTGATCCGGGCCATGGCCGCGGCCTTGTCGTCGGCGCTCAGCGCGCCCTTGGCGACCTGCCGTCCGAGGTTCTTGTCGATCCGCGACACCGCCGCATCCAGCGCATCCTGCGAGATATCCGTCATCACGACGTCATAGCCCGCAACCGCCATCACATGGGCAATGCCGTTGCCCATCTGGCCCGCGCCGATCACGCCGATCGATTGAATGTCCATGAACTGCCCTCGTTTTGCTCGCCAGACAATAGGCAGCAACACTGACCAAGGGCAAGGGGAGGCGGGGCGGGCTGACTGGTTAAACATCGCCTCAAATCCACCGTTTAGGCATTTCGAAATCGAATCGGGCGATGTTGTGTGTGGGTGAGAAAATTTGAGGTGGGTGTGATGACCTATGAACTGAACGGGGGCCCGGCCCCCGACTATCTTCCGTGTCGCTATGGGGCCTCGCGGCTGATGTTTCGCGGACCGCGTCGCCAGCTTGACGGCGACTATGTCGCCTTCTTCGGCGGCACCGAGACCTATGGAAAATTCATCGAGACGCCCTATCCGGCGCTGACCGAAGAGGCGCTGGGTCTGACCTGCGTAAATTTCGGCTGTGTCAATGCCGGTGTGGATGCCTTCGTTAACGACACCGCCCTGCTCGAGGCGGCGGGCCAGGCGCGCGCCACCGTGGTGCAGATCATGGGCGCGCAGAACATGTCGAACCGGCTCTACAGCGTGCATCCGCGGCGCAACGACCGCTTCGTCAATGCCTCGGCGATGCTCAAGGCGGTCTACCGCGAGGTGGATTTCACCGAATTCCACTTCACCCGCCATCTGCTGGGCGAGCTCGAGGCGATCAGCCCCGACCGTTTCCGCATGGTGCGCGAAGAACTGCAGCAGGCCTGGCTGGCGCGGATGACCCTGCTGCTCAGCCGGATCAAGGGCCCGGTGGTGCTGCTCTGGCTGGCCGAGCGGGCGCCGTCGAACGACGACACCGATGGCAGCGATCCGATGTTCGTCACCGCCGGCATGCTCGACGTGCTGCGCGACCGGGTGGCGGGGGTGGTCGAGGTTGGCGCCTCGGATGCGGCCCGGGCCAGGGGCACCGAGGGCATGCTCTTCGGCCCCACCGAGGAAGCCGCGGCGCGCGAGCTTCTGAACCCGGCGGCGCATGACGAAGCGGCCTCGGCGCTTTCGGGCACCCTGGCCGCGGTGCTGAACCGCCGCCACTGACGCGCAGGATGTCCCAGGTGACAGGCCCGGCCGCAAGGCCGGGCCTTTGTCATGTCGCACAGCCGACCCCCCGGAAAAGCCCAGCGCGGTCATTGCCGGGGGAATGGCTTTGTGGCAAGAAGAACTGACGTTCCTGAACCGACGAGTTTAGACATGACCGACTATGCCCAGCGCCGGACCTTCATGGTCGATACCCAGATCCGCCCCTCCGACGTGACCAAGTTCCCGATCATCGATGCGATGCTCTCTGTCCCGCGCGAGGTCTATACCCCGCGTGACAAGCGCGAGGCGGCCTATGTCGGCGAAAACCTCGAGTTCGCGCCGGGCCGGGTGATGCTGGAGCCGAGGACCCTGGCCAAGATGCTGGACGGCCTGGCCATTTCCGGCGGCGAGCTGGTGCTCGATATCGGCGCGGGCTACGGCTATGCCGCCGCGGTGATCGCCCGCATGGCCGAGGCGGTGGTCGCGGTCGAGGATGATGCCGACCGGGTGTCCGAGGCACAGGGCGCGTTGTCCGACCAGGGCGCCGACGGGGTGATCATGCACGAGGCGCCGCTCGATGAAGGCGCGCCGGAGCATGGGCCTTATGATGTGATCGTGATCGAAGGCGGGATCGAGCAATTGCCAGACGCAATTGCCGCCCAGCTCAAGGAAGGCGGCCGGATTGCCGCGCTCTTCATGGAGGGCGCACTGGGCACCGTGCGGCTCGGATACAAGCAGAACGGCGAGATCTCGTGGCGGTTTGCCTTCAATGCCGCCGCCCCGGTGTTGCCGGGATACCAGAAAGCCGCAGAATTCGCGCTGTGATCGCGGATCACGGCCCATGAAGCGACGGAAGTTTCGTCAGGGGTCGTTATAGTGGCGGGCAAGAGCAGGAGACAGGTGATGATCCGCAATGCAATGGGGCGGGCCGCACGACGCGGTGCCCTGACCTTGGCACTGGTGCTCGGCCCGGTGGCCGCGACCGCAGACACGCTGGCCGACGCCCTGGCCGCGGCCTACACCAATTCCGGCCTTCTGCAGCAGAACCGCGCGCTTCTGCGCGCCGCCGACGAAGATGTCGCCGTGGCTGTCGCAGCCCTGCGCCCGATCGTCGGCTGGACCTCGTCGTTCTCGCGCAGTTTCGGCTACAGCCACAGCGGCACCACCGGCGTCGGCACCGGCTTTCAGGACGACACCGCCAGCTTTGCCGTCTCGGCCGAGCTGCTGCTCTATGATTTCGGCTCCACCCAGCTGCAGGTCGATGCCGCCAAGGAGGCGGTTCTGGCCGCCCGCGAGGGTCTCCTGGTGATCGAGCAGCAGGTGCTTCTGCGCGCCGCCACGGCTTATGTCTCGGTGCGCAAGGCCTCCGAGACCGTGGCCCTGCGACAGAACAACGTGCGGCTGGTGCAGCAGGAATTGCGCGCGGCCCGCGACCGGTTCGAGGTGGGCGAGGTGACCCGCACCGACGTCTCGCTGGCCGAGGCGCGGCTGGCCGCCAGCCGGGCCAACCTTGCCGCCGCCGAGGGCGACCTGCTGCGCGCAATCGAGGAATATCGCGCCGCGGTCGGTGGCAAGCCCGACAACCTCGCCGTGGTGTCGCGGCTGCCGGATGTCGAACGCAACGAAGACGCGGCCAAGGCCATCGCCGTGCGCACCCATCCGGCAATGCGGCAGGCACAATACCAGGTCTCGACCGCCGATCTCAACCTGCGCCGCGCCCAGGTGGCGATCAAGCCGCAGGTCTCGCTGACCGGCCGGCTGGGAAAGACCGCCCAGATCGGTGGCGACGATTTCACCAACAGCGGCTCGGTCTCGCTCGATTTCGGCGGGCCGATCTATCGCGGCGGCCAGCTTTCGGCGCTGGAGCGTCAGGCCAGGGCGCGCGTCGATGCCGCCCGCGCCAACCTCTATGTCACCCAGCAGGCGGTGCAGCAGGACGTCGGCACCGCGCTGGCGACGTTGCGCGTGGCCAATGCCACGATCGAGGCCACCGAGCGGCAAATCCGCGCCGCCCGCGTCGCCTTTCAAGGCGTGCGCGAAGAGGCGACGCTGGGTCAGCGGACCACGCTGGACGTGCTGACCGCCGAGCAGGACCTGCTTGATGCCGAGGTGGCCTATACCGCCGCCGTGGCCGACCGTGCGGTCGCCGCCTATCAGGTGCTCTCGGCCATGGGGCTGATGACGGCCAAGCACCTCGGGCTCAACGTGCAGCTCTATGATCCGGCGGAATACTATCGTCTGATCAAGAATGCCCCGATCAAGAGCCTGCAGGGGGACAAGCTCGACCGGGTGCTGCGCCGCATCGGCGACTGAGGTCGACCCGCCACAAAGCGCGTACAATTGTTGCTATCGGTTGTGCGGTTCGCCCCGCCGGGTTATCCTCCCGGCGAGGCAAAGTGGTGAATAATAATGTCAGATCCTGTCAAATCCTCGGAAATCGAGGATGTCCTGTCGTCTATTCGCAGGCTGGTGTCCGAAGAGGCACGTCATGAAATGCAGGCACGGCGCGCGGAGGCCGAGAAGGCCATCCCGCCAGAGGCCAAGGCTCCCCAGGAACCCGATGCTCTGGTGCTGACACCGGCCCTGCGGGTGCACGAGGGCGGTCGGACACGGCCCGAATCGACGGATGCCGCGCTGGAGGCCGTGAACCCGGACGCTGTCGAGGCAGCGCCAGAGCCGGAGGCCGTGGAAGCGGCGCCAGAAGGTCTGTACCATGACGCGGAAGCCGTCGAAGAGGCCCCCTATGAAGAGGCTGTCGACGAGGCCGAGGATGTGCTTGTCGCGCTCGACGCCGTGGTCGATGCCGCGGAAGAGCGCGCCGACCTTGATCCCGTGGACGAACTGCCAGAGGCCCCGGCCGAACCCGAAACGCTGGAAGCCAAGATCGCCGCTCTGGAAGCGCTGATCTCCGGCAGCAACGACAGTGTAAGGCAGGCCCCGGCCGAGCCCGAGCCGGTCGAGGAAGAGCAGGCCAGGACAACGGCGCCCGCCGAGGAGCTCTCGGCACCTGCGCCCGTCGAAGAGGACCTCGCCGCCGAAGCCGTCGAGGACGACCTTGGCGAGGATACCGCGGAAGAGGCCATCGCCTGGGAAGATCACCTCGACGCGCCCGAGGACAGCGCCGAGGCGGATCAGCCGCAAGAGGCCGAGGACCCCCTCGCCATGCCCGAGCCGGTCGAAATCGAACCCGGCCAGCCGGCCGAGCCCGAGCCGGAAGAGAGCCGCGCTTCCGATCCCTTCGTCTTCGTCTCACGCCACAGTACGCCCGGCCCCGAGGCCCAGCCGGTGGAAGAGGCCGCGGCAAAAGAGACCCGCGTCAGCGACGACGAGGACAGCGCAGCCACGCTGCTGGCCGATGGCGCCCCCGCCGCCTTGATCGACGAAGAGGCGCTGCGCGACATGGTTGTCGAGATCGTGCGCGAAGAGCTTCAGGGTGCTCTGGGCGAGCGGATCACTCGCAATGTCCGCCGCCTGGTCCGGCGCGAGATACACCGCGCTTTGGCCAGTCAGGAACTCGACTGACCCCGAAAACGCAAACGCGCCCCGAAGTCGGGGCGCGTCAGCAAACTTGGAAAAGATGGTAGATCAGGCGGCTTCGCGTTCCGCAGCAGCGGCAGCATTGCGACGTTCGCTTTCCTCGCGCGAGAGGGCGACCGAAGTCCGCACACCCTTGCCGACGAATTCCATCAGACCCTGAACGACACGTTCGTTCGGGTCGATACCGGCGCAGGACAGCACTTCCCGGCCGTCGCGCGAACGCGCCCAGCGGGCAATCTGTTCGGGGCCGTTGCCGTACTTCTTGTCATCGGCAATGGCGTCGTCGAGTGCAGCCAGAACCACCGCGGCGAACAGCTTGCGGGCACGGCTGCCCTGTTCGCTGTTAAAGGCTGTACCATCAACGAAATCGGTCATGTATCGTCCTTTATTCTTGCTCTTGCGTTTCAGGCGTGAAGGCCCTTATGGCCGCTTTTCTGCGATTCGGATACCCCGCAAGTGCATACCGCTTATGCGATGTTTGCATAGCTTGCTGCATCTGCAGCACAGGATATGGTAAGCTTGCTCTGGGCATGAACGCGATATATAGGTCGCGTCAAATCTTCTTCAACCTCTCGACAAGGTTTCGCCACAATGCCCAAGATCAACGGTAACGAAATCCGCCCCGGCAACGTCCTCGAGCACGACGGTCATCTCTGGGCCGCCGTCAAGGTCGATCATGTCAAACCCGGCAAGGGTGGTGCATTTGCGCAGGTCGAGATGAAAAACCTCCGCAACGGCTCGAAATTGAACGAGCGTTTCCGCTCTGCCGACAAGGTCGAGCGCGTGCGGCTCGAGCAGAAGGACATGCAGTTCCTCTACGAGGACGGCGGCCAGCTGATCTTCATGGACACCGAGACCTACGACCAGGTGCAGCTCGATGCCGAGATTCTCGGCGAGCGTCGCCCCTTCCTGCAGGACGGCATGACCATCGTGGTGGAATTCCACGAGGAAGAGGCGCTGAACGCCTCGCTGCCGCAAAAGGTCACCTGCAAGGTGGTCGAGACCGAGCCGGTGGTCAAAGGCCAGACCGCCGCCAACAGCTTCAAGCCCGCGATCCTCGATTGCGGCGTCAAGGTCATGGTGCCGCCCTTCGTGGGCCAAGACGAAGACATCATCGTCAATACCGAGACCATGGAGTATTCCGAGCGCGCCTGACCTCGGGGCCCGCGCGCATATCCCCCGGACAGCCGGGGGCGCGCCATCTCACAGATCAAAGGCCTCCGGCACAACGCCAAGGAGGCCTTTTTCATGTCCAGTCCCCATCCCGACCTGCCTGACATCGCCGCGCTGCACCACGGTGCCCCGGCCCGGATCGACCGCATCGCGCATCTGCTGCACAATGGCGCGGGCCTCGTGACCTATCGCACCGAGGGCGTGCTTCGCGGCTATCTGCTCTGGCAACCCGGGGCAGGGGGCATTGTAGAAACGTCGCTCTACGTCGCCCCCGGTTGGCGCCGCCGCGGCATCGAGGCACGCCTGCGCCGCCGGTTGCCGCAACCCACCGATGCACCATGATTGAACCCGCAGGCCGGGCCTCAGCCCGGCCGCGCCACCAGCGCCGCCCGCGCCGCGCCTGCCTGCATCTCGCCTTCGGCCCGGTCGAACCGCAAGTAGGCCAGCGCCCGGTCGCCCGCACAGGTCCCGAGCACCCCCACCGGCTTGCCACCGGCGGTGATCTCGTCACCCTGTGCCGCGACACCATCAAGCGCCACCTGCGCCAGGCCCTTGCGCAGCTCGGTCTTGTGCTTCATCCGCGCGGTCACCTCCTGGCCGACGTAACAGCCCTTGCGGAAATCCACCCCCGCCAGCCGTTCAAAGCCCATCTCCAGCACGTAGCTGTCAGGCCCGAGCTCACGCCCCCAGCGCGGCACCATGGTCTCCACATGCAGCGCATCCCAGTCGGTGCCGTCCTCGGCCAAAGCCTCCGGTCCGATCAATCGCCAGCCCAGCCGCGCATCCCGCGGATCGGGCAGGGCACCTTCCGGCACCGCCCCGGTCCCCCGCGAGACCTGCAGATCGGTCATCTCGATCGCCACATCCGCGCGGAGCTTGTACATCCCCAGCCGTTTCGCCAGCCCCTCGGCCAGCGCGGCATCGACGTCCAGCAGCACGGCAGCGCCTTCGGCCTGCAGAAAGAAGTCGGCAATCAGCTTGCCCTGCGGCGTCAGCATCGCGGCATAGACCAGCCCGGCGTCGATCCGCGCCACGTCATTGGTGACCAGCCCCTGCAGAAAGTCCCTGGTGTCGCCGCCAGTCAGGCGCAGAACCCGGCGGTTCCCGGCATAAGTGTCCATTTCACAATTCCTTCCGGCTCTGACGTCCCATATAGACACCGGCAGAGCAAGCAGAAGAGGCAAAATGCGCGCCCCGATCTCGGTCATCATCCCGACGCTGAACGCAGGCGATGCCCTGCCGGCCTGCCTCATGGCACTGGGCGAAGGCCTGCAGGAGGGGCTGATCCGCGAGCTGATCATCAGCGATGGCGGCTCCGACGACAGCACGCTCAGGACCGCCCAGGCCGCCGGCGCCGAGATTGTCACCGGCCCGCCCTCCCGCGGCGGCCAGCTGCGCCGCGGTGCGGCCAGGGCGCAGGGCGACTGGCTCCTGTTTCTGCACGCCGACACGCGGCTTGCACAAGGCTGGACCGCCCCGGTGCTCGCACATCTGCCGTCCGAAACCCCCGCCGCCTTCCGCCTCGCCTTCGACAGCCGCCACCCGATGGCGCGGGTCACCGCCGCCTGGGCCAACCTGCGCAGCCGAGCCTTCAACCTGCCCTACGGCGATCAGGGTCTGCTCCTGCCCCGCAAACTCTACGATGTGGCAGGCGGCTACCCCGACCAGCCGCTGATGGAGGACGTGGCCCTCGCCCGCGCCCTTGGCCCCATCACCCTGCTCCCCGCCACGGCCCTCACCTCGGCCGAGCGCTACGAACGCGACGGCTGGCTCCGCCGTGGCAGCCGCAACCTGCTGACCCTCGCCCGCTACGCCGCGGGCACACCTCCAGAGACCCTGGCAAAGACCTACCAGAAGAAACCCTGATCTTCCTCTTGCTGAAAATACCCTCGGGGGAGGCCACAGGCCGGGGGCAGAGCCCCCAAATCCGCAGCCAGACCTAAAGCCCGTCCTGCATCCGGTAAAGCCCGGCATAGACGCCGCCCTGGTCCAGCAGCGCCTCGTGAGTGCCTTCCTCGACAACCCGCCCCTGGTCCATGACGACGATCTTGTCGGCATTGCGCACGGTCGACAGCCGATGCGCGATCACCAGCGTGGTGCGCCCGCGCGCCAGCCGGTCGAGCGCCTCCTGAACCAGCGCTTCTGATGCCGTATCCAGCGCCGAGGTCGCCTCGTCGAGCAGCAGGATCGGCCGGTCGCGCAGCACCGCGCGGGCAATCGCCACCCGCTGCCGCTGGCCACCGGACAGGTTCGAGCCGCGGGGTCCCGCCGGGCTGTCGAGCCCATCGGCCAGCCGCGGCAGGAAATCCGCCACATGGGCCGCCTCGAGCGCCGCGTTCAGCCGGTCCTCGCTGACTTCGCGGCCGTCGAGCACGATATTGTCGCGCAGGCTCTCATCAAACAGCAGCGCCTCCTGGCTCACCACCGAGAACAGCCCGCGCACCGCCGCCACGTCCATCTCGCGCACGTCGGTGCCGCCGATGGTGACCCGACCGGTCTGCACGTCGACCAGCCGGGTGATCAGGTTGAAGACGGTGGACTTGCCAGCGCCGGAAGCCCCGACCAGCGCCGTGGTCTTGCCCGCCTCGGCCACCAGCGAGGCGCCGCGCAATACCGGCGCATCGCCGTAGGCCAGGTGCACGTCTTCCAGCACGATCTCCGGCGCGCCCTGCGGCGCCGGCTTGGGGTTCGCGGGCGAGGTCAGGCCGGGCTTGGTCTCCATCAGCTCGCGCAAACGCTCGATCGCCGCCGCCGCCACCTGCCAGACGCCCGACACTGCACCCAAACGCCGCAGCGGCTCGAAGGCCAGGCCCAGCGCGGTGAAATAGGCCATGAAATCGCCCACGGTCTTGGTGCCGTCGATGATCTCGCGGCCGCCATAGAGCAGCACGCCGAAAAACCCGACACCGGCCATCAGGTCGACCATGCCGGGGATCAGCGCCTGACCCAGCGCCGACTTGATCTCGACCTTGATCCGCGTGTCGGTCAGCTTGGAATAGCGCTGCGACTGGTACTTTTCGAGCCGGTTGAGCTTGATCGGCACGATGCCGTGAAAGATCTCGTTGAGCCGCACCGAGAGGCTGGCCGCCACGTCGCGCGCCTTGCGGGCGTGGTGGCGGACATAGCGCTGCAGCACCACCACCGGCACCACCATGATCGGCACGCCGATCAGAGCCAGAAGCGTCCAGCGCCAGTCGATCGCCAGGGCCACGCCGAAGAGCGAGACCAGCGCGATCACGTCGCGCCCGGCGCCGGTGACCAGCGTCCGCCAGACCTTGTTGATCGAGCCGACGTCGCCCTCGATCCGCTGCATCAGGTAGCCCGGCGAATGGCTCTGGTGAAAGCGGCCCTCCAGCGTCATCAGATGGTCCACGAGGTCGGTGCGGATGTCGCCGGCGGTGACCTGCGACAGCCGTGTCAGCACCACCTTCTGCACCACCGAGGCCGCTGCGCGCAGGGCAAAGATGCCGAGGATCACCAGCCCCACGAGGATCAGCTTGTCACCCTCGCCGCCGATGAAGACCACGTCGAACATCGGCTTCATCATGTAGCTGATGGCGCCATACATGCCGCCTTCGATCGCCATGAAGACCAGCGCCAGCGCCATGAGCCAGGTGTGCTTGCGCAGGTAGCGCCGCCAGAGCCAGAGCAGCAAGCCGCGCGAATTTGGCGGGGCCTCGCTCACGCGTCGTCTTTCCGGTCGCGCAGCATCTGCGCGGTCTCGGCGGGCGTCTTTTTCGCGTCCCAGGCCTCGTTCAGCCGAGCGGCGCGGTATTCGGTGCGCAGCCAGTCTTCAAAGCCGATCGGTTCGGCATTCTTGCGCGCCTCGTAGACCGAGAGGATGTAGTCCTGCACCCCGGTCTTGGTCCATTTCATGTGCAGATAGCGCATCGACAGCTGCTTGCGCGCCTCTTCCACCGGCACGCCTTCGAACACCATCAGGTACATCGCCGCAACAATGCCGGCGCGGTCGGCACCGGATTTGCAGTGAAAGACAAAGGGTTTCTCGATATCGCGAAACGTGTCGAGCACGGCCAGCAGCCGGTCGCGCTTGGTGGCATTGCGGGCCCAGAGCTTGGTGACGCGGAAATCCATGCCCAGAGCTTCACAGGTCTCTTTCTCGAAAAGGTAGTGCGCGAACTTCTCCTCGCCGCGCAGGGTCACCACCGTCTTGATGCCCAGATCCTTGTAGCGTTTCAAACGCCGCGGGCCGGGGTGGTTCGAGCGATAGACGCCGGGGGCGATCTCGAAGAAGTTGGTCCAGAGGACGCGCAGGAAGGCATGGTCGACAACGTGGGAATGCACATTGCCCCAGAACCGCCCTTCGGGGGTCGAGATATCCTTGCCGAAAGACCGGCTGAACTTGCGGTTGCGGTCCTCCAACCAGGTCATCATCTTCTTGATCATCGACAATCCGGCCCTGTGCCGCCCCAAGGGTTTCACTGGCGCGGGTTTAGGCGACAGCCGCCGCGCTGGCAAGCATGGCGGTCGCGATTGACGGCGGTGGCTTGCCGGGGTTAGCTGCGGCTCGATCCACGGAGACGCCTACATGACCCTCGCAAACGGCCGCAGCTATCGGGCCATTCCCGGCCCCTCGGAAACGCCTGACGCGGTGCAGCGCGCCATGCACCGCTCTTCGGTCAATATCTACGAAGGCGAGATCGTCGATCTGACCCGTGGCCTCGTGACCGACCTGCGCCGCGTCGCCCGGACCGAGCATCACCTTGCGATGTATATCTGCAACGGCCACGGCGCTTGGGAAGCGGCGCTGGCCAATGTGGTGGCGCCCGGCGATCTGGTGCTGGTGCCGGCGACGGGGCGGTTCTCGCACGGCTGGGCCGAGATGGCCGAGGGGCTGGGCATCGAGGTCGAGATCATCGACTTCGGCCTGCAGAGCCCCTTCGACCTGACCCGCATCGAAGACCGGCTGCGCGACGACCCGCACGGCCGCATCAAGGCGGTGCTGGCGGTGCATGTCGACACCGCCACCTCGGTGCGCAACGACATCCCCGGCCTGCGTGCCGCGATGGATGCCGCCGGGCACCCGGCGCTCCTGATGGCCGATTGCGTGGCCTCGCTGGGCTGCGACCGCTTCGAGATGGACGCCTGGGGCGTCGACGTGATGGTCACCGGCAGCCAGAAGGGACTGATGGTGCCGCCGGGCATGGGGTTCGTCTTTTTCTCGCCCAAGGCCGCGGCGCATCGGCCCGAGCGTGTGTCGCGCTACTGGGACTGGGCGCCGCGCGCCAATCCGGAGCAATATTACCAGTATTTCGGCGGCACCGCCCCGACGCTGCATCTCTACGGGCTGCGGGTGGCGCTCGACATGATGATGGCAGAGGGGATGGAGGCGATCTGGCACCGCCATGCCACCCTGGCCCGGGCGATCTGGGCCGCGGTCGAACATTGGGGGCAGGAGGGGCCGCTGCGGCTCAACATCGCCGATCCGGCGCATCGCAGCCACGCGGTCACGGCGCTTGCCCTGACTTCGCCGCAGGGCCAGCGATTGCGTGACTGGTGCGAGCAGAACGCCGGGGTGACCCTGGGCATCGGCCTCGGCATGGCGCCGCCCGACAGCGAGGAACGCCACGGCTTCTTCCGCATCGGCCACATGGGCCACGTCAATTCTCACATGGTGCTGGGCGTTCTGGGGGCGATCGAGGCCGGCCTCGCGGCGCTGGCGATCCCGCACCGCCCCGGCGGCATCCAGGCCGCAACGCAGGTGATCAGCGCCGCCGCGCCGCCAGCCAGCTGATCCAGCCGTTCAGCGCCAGCCCGGCTAGCAGTACCGCCGCCAGTCCAAAGGCCGCCAGCAGCGCCACCAGCACCCAGATCAGGTTGACGCCGAACATCACCACGCAGGCGGCGGTGTAATTTGGCGCGCGGCCGACGGGGCGGTCGTGGGATCGGTGATACATCGGGCCCCCAACAGAGGTAGCGGTTTCCCTGCAGGATAGGCCGCTCCGTGCATCTGTCAGGTAAAGATTTCGCCAGCACGGCCCGGACCCGCGCGTCCCGGCCCCCGCGCCGGGACCTCCCCGGGTGGACGTTGGCGGTGAGGCCCCGGCGCGGAGGCCGGGGTAGCGGTGCGCGCAATCAAGCGGGGGCGAGATGCCCGTCGGTCATCCGCACCTGCCGGTCCATCCGCGCCGCGAGCTCCAGATTGTGCGTGGCGATCAGCGCCGACAGCCCGGTCTCCCGCACCAGCCGCATCAGGGCGTCGAACACCGTGTCGGAGGTGGCGGGATCGAGGTTGCCGGTGGGCTCATCCGCCAGCAGAAGCCGCGGCTGGTTGGCCAGTGCCCGGCAGAAGGCCACCCGTTGCTGCTCGCCACCCGAGAGCGCGCCGGGACGGTGATCGGCCCGCCCGGTCAGCCCGACCGAACCCAGCAGCTCTGCCGCGCGCGCATCGGCCTCGCCCCGCGGCACGCCGTTGGCCAGCTGCGGCAGGACGACGTTCTCTTGCGCGGTGAACTCCGGCAGCAGGTGGTGGAACTGGTAGACAAACCCCACGTCGCGCCGCCGCGCGGCGGTGCGCCTGCGGTCACTCAGACGGGTCATCTCCTGCCCGGCGATCCTGACCGAGCCGGCATCGGCCACATCCAGCAGCCCCGCGATGTGCAGCAGCGTCGACTTGCCCGCCCCCGAGGGCGCCACCAGCGCCACGATCTCTCCGGGGGCGAGGCTCAGGTCGATGCCCTTGAGCACCGCGACCTCGGTCTCGCGGCCCTTGTTGTAGGTCTTTTCGACGCCTTCGAGCGCCAGCACCGGGTCACTCATAACGCAGCGCCTCCACCGGGTTGAGCCGCGCCGCGCGGCGGGCGGGGAAGATGGTGACCACGAAGGACAGCCCCAACGACAGGGTCACCGCCGAGATCACGTCGGAAAGCTCGAGCTTGGCCGGGACCGAATAGAGCCCGCGGATCGACGGATCCCAGACGCCGCCGCCGGCGACGTAATTCACCACGGAAAAGATCGTGTCGACGTAGACCGCAAACAGGCTGCCGAGGATCACCCCCAGCACCGTGCCGATCAGTCCGGTAAAGGCGCCGCAGATGAAGAAAACGCGCAGCACCGAGCCCTCTGACAGGCCCATGGTGCGCAGGATGCCGATGTCGCGGCCCTTGTTCTTGACCAGCATGATCAGCCCCGAGACGATGTTCATCGCGGCGATCAGCACGAGGATGGCGAGGATCACGAACATGACGTTGTCCTCTATCTCCAGCGCGCGCAGGAAGGCGCCGCTGGCGTCGCGCCAGGTCCAGACCAGCGCCCGGTCGCCGGCGGCTTCCAGCAGCGGCAGCGCGTGGGTGTCGACCTCGTCGGGGTCCTTGACCATGACCTCGAGCTCGTCGGCCACGCCCTCGCGGTTGAAATAGCTCTGCGCCTCGGCAAAGGGCATGTAGATGCGGGTGCGGTCGATGTCATAGCGCCCGGCGGTGAAGACATAGGCGATTTCATAGGCCTGAACCCGGGGCGAGGTGCCGAAGGGCGTCTTGACCCCGTCTGGCGAGATCAGCTTGAGCCGGTCGCCCACGGTGACCCCGAGCTCGCGCGCCACGCCGGAACCGATGGCGATCCCGCTGCCGAAGTCAGCGATGTCGCCCTGGCTGGCCTCGGGATTGGCGATGCGGGGGATGGTGGCGAGATCGGAGGCGGTGATGCCGAAAACCTCGACCCCGGAATTGCGGCCATTGGCGGTCGCCATGACCTGGCCCTTGATCAGCGGCGCGGCGCGGGTGACGAAATCGAGCTTGGCGACGCGCGCCTGCAGGGCCTCGTAATCCGAGATCGTGCGTTCGATCTGGCCGAACTCGTTGACCTCCTGCTGGTAGTAGACGGTCACATGGGCATTGGTGCCGACGATGGTGTCGACGAATTCCTCGCGGAAGCCCGAGCGCACGGCGAGGGTGGCGATCAGGGCAAAGACCGCGAGGGTGATGCCGATCAGGCTGATCCAGGTCATCACGCTGACCCCGCCTTCGGCGCGCTTGGCGCGCAGGTAGCGCCAGGCGATCATCCACTCGAAGGCCGCAAAGGGCGCCGGGGTTCTGGTTTTCTGGCTTGGGCTGTCTCTGCGCATCGGGGTTCCTCGTTTCGCGCGGAAAGTGGTCAAAGGGGCGGTGAGGGTCAAGCGCCCTTTGCCACATTGCCGTGAACGGTGCGGCCGGGCCCGTCTTCGATCCGGCCTCTCCCCACCGCGCCTGTTCAAAATGAGCGCTTCCGCGCGCCCATTTTCCGCCAAGGACCGACGTGACGCCCTCTGACCGTGGTATGTGCGCCTTGTCCGGCGTCGTGCGGCGTATTTGCCAAAGAGAAGAAGCGACAGGGTCTTCTTCTCTTTCCAAAATACGCCGCCTTTCGGATGCGGCTTGGTGCATCGCCGGGTTGGCGCGCTCTTGCATCGGGTCGTCCCTCTGCGATACGTCTGACGCCATGAGAGGCCCGCGTTTCACCCCGATTGTCGATGCCCTGCCGCCCACCGTGCCTTTTGTCGGGCCGGAACAGATGGAGCGTGACCGGGGGGCGCCCTTTGTTGCCAGGCTGGGCGCGAACGAGAGTGTCTTTGGACCCTCGCCCGAGGCGGTGGCGGCGATGCAGGCGGCAGCAAGTGAGACCTGGAAATACGGTGACAGCACCAGCTACGATTTGCGGCATGCGCTGGCCGAGGATCTGGGGGTCGGGCCGGGGAATATCGTCATCGGTGCCGGGATCGACGGGCTCCTCGATTCCACTGTCAGGCTGATGGTGGGGGCTGGGGATCAGGTGGTGACCTCCGAGGGGGCCTATCCGACCTTCAACTATCATGTGGCGGGCTATGGCGGCACCCTGCACAAGGTGCCTTATCGCGACGATCACGAGGACCCCGAGGCGCTGGTGGCCAAGGCGCGCGAGGTCGGCGCCAAGCTGATCTACCTGGCCAATCCGGACAATCCTATGGGCACCTGGCTCGAGGCCGGCCGGGTCGAGGAAATGATCGCGGCGCTGCCGGAGGGCTGTGTGCTGGTGCTGGACGAGGCCTATGTCGAGTTTGCGCCGGAGGGGTCGGTGCCGGATGCCGACATCGAGGATCCGGCGGTGCTGCGGTTCAGGACCTTTTCCAAGGCGCATGGCATGGCCGGCGCAAGGGTGGGCTATGCGCTCGGGCCCGCCGAGGTGATTGCCGCCTACGAGAAAGTGCGCAACCATTTCGGGATGAACCGGACCGCACAGATCGGCGCGCTGGCGGCGTTGCGGGACCGCGACTGGCTGGCGCATGTGCAGGGCGAGGTGGCCGCAGCACGTGACAGGATCGCAGCGATTGCAAGGGACAATGCGCTGGAGCCGCTGGCCTCGGCCACCAATTTCGTGACAGTGGATTGCGGGGCCGACGGGGTGTTCGCCCGCAAGGTGCTGGCGGCGCTACTGGCGCGGGGCATCTTCGTGCGCATGCCCTTCGTGGCGCCCGAGGATCGATGCATCAGGATCAGCGCCGGCACGCCGGAGATGCTCGATGCCCTGGCCTCGGCCCTGCCCGAGGCGCTGGCCGAGGCGCGCGGGAGCTAGCGCACTGGTCATTGCCGCCGCGCGGCCTATCTTCGCCGCATGCAGATGCTCATTCTTTATCTCTCGACCGCCCTGGTCTTTCTCGGTCTCGATGTCATCGGGCTGCGGTTTCTAATCCGGCCGGTGTTCGAACGCCATGTCGGCGATCTGCTGGTCGAGAGCTTTCGCTTCGTGCCGGCGCTGGTCTTCTACCTGTTCTACGTCGCCGGGGTGCTCTGGTTCGTGAGCCTGCCGGCGCTGCGCGACAATGCGCCGGGGCAGGCGGCGCTGGGCGGGGCGTTTCTGGGGGCGCTGGCTTATGGCACCTATGAATTCACCAATCTCGCCACGCTCAAGGGCTGGTCCTGGCCGATGGTGCTGACCGATCTGAGCTGGGGCATCTTCCTGACCGGCTTTGCCGCCTGGGCCGGGGTGATGATCACCCGCGCGCTGACCTGATCAGCGCTTGCGCCCGGCGCGGGGGATCGAGCTGCGCGACAGCGGGTATGTCGCATCCGGGTGCGGCGGGTGGCCCTCGGTTCTGGCCCAGTAGCGCGGCCCGCCAAGGCGCATCCACAGTGGCAGGCAGAGCAGCGCGCCGGCGATGAAGCCGCCGGCATGGGCCCAATAGGCCACGCCGCCTTCGTCGCCCGGGGTGCCGAAGCCGCCGAACAGCTGCAGCGCGAACCACAGGCTCAGGATGATCCAGGCGGGCAGGGGGAAGACCTTGAAGAAGATCACGAAGATGATCAGGATGTCGACCTTGGCCTTGGGGTAGAGCAGGAGATATCCGCCCATCACCCCGGCAATCGCCCCCGAGGCACCGACGACCGGCACCATGGATTGCGGCGCGCTGGCCCATTGCAGGGCCGAGGCCGCCAACCCGCAGACCAGATAGAAGACGAGGTAGGGGAAATGCCCCATCTCGTCTTCGATATTGTCACCGAAGATGAAGAGAAACAGCATGTTGCCGGCCAGGTGCAGAAAGCCGCCGTGCAGGAACATCGAGCTGACCAGCCCCAGCATGCCCTCCCCGGCGCTGACCCGGGCGGGGATCAGCGCGTATTCCCAGTAGAAGAACGACAGGGTCCGGTCGTCCATGTCGACGTAATGCAGATAGACAAGGATGTTCAGCGCCATCAACCCATAGGTGACAAATGGCGTGCGGCCGGAAGGGTTGTGATCACGGATCGGGAACATGGGGGGAAGCTTGTGGCTTTCCCCCCGAAGGTCAAGGCTTTACGCGCCGCTCATGACATTCCCGAGAGCAGTGCCGCATTGCCGCCCGACGCGGTGGTGTCGACGCAGACATGGCGTTCATGCGCCACATGCCCCTTGTCCGGCATTCCGGTGATCAGCGGCAGGATCGGACCGTCGCGCCGCGACAGGGCCCGGGCATAGGCGCGGGCCGTTTCGCCCGCGCCCCACCAGAGCGCGCCGGAGATCCCGGCGAGCGTGGTCAGTGCCTCTGGCTGCAGCGCGCCGCCGACGCGGATGCCGACACCGCCAAGCGCCTCGACCGCTTCCTTCTGCGCCCGGGCGGCCGCGTCCCCCGGCCCGAGGCAGAGCAGCGGCGGGCGAGGCAGGGCGGTCAGCCGGTTCGATTCGCCGGTGGGGCCCGGCAGTGACAGCGGCGTTTCCGGGGCGGGCAGGTCCCGCGCCTTGAGCGCCTCCTGCAGGGCCAGGGGATCGACCTGCGCGCCGGGCTCTGCTGCGGTCTGTGGTGCCGGGTGGCGGGTGTAGCGGGTGAGGTAGTTCGGCCCGCCGGCCTTGGGGCCGGTGCCGGACATTCCCTCGCCGCCAAAGGGTTGCGAGCCGACGATGGCGCCGATCTGGTTGCGGTTGACGTAGATGTTGCCGGCGTGGATGCGCTCGGACACATGCTGCACCCGGTCGTCGATGCGGGTGTGCAGGCCGAAGGTCAGGCCGTAGCCGGTGGCATTGATCGTGTCGATCACCCGGTCGAGCTCATCCGCCTCGAAGGTGGCGAAATGCAGCACCGGGCCGAAGATCTCGCGCTGCATCTCTTCGATGCCGTTCACCCGCAGCAGGGTGGGGGCGATGAAATGGCCGGTCTTGGGCACGGTGATCTGCTTGATCACCCGGCCGTCGGCTTTGGCCTTGGCGATGTAGTCGGCGATACCGCTTTGTGCCTCGGTGTCGATCACCGGGCCGAGATCGGTCGACGGGTCCCAGGGCAGTCCCGGCCTCAGGGCCTCCATCGCGCCGGTCAGCATCTCGATGAAGGGGCCGGCGATGTCGCGCTGCACATAGAGGCAGCGCAGCGCCGAGCAGCGCTGGCCGGCGGATTGAAAGGCGCTTTCGATGATCGCCTGCACCGCCTGTTCGGGCAGGGCGGTCGAGTCGACGATCATCGCATTGAGCCCGCCGGTCTCGGCGATCAGCGGCGCGCCGGGGGCGAGGTTTTCCGCCATGGCCCGGCGGATCTTCAGCGCGGTATCGGTCGAGCCGGTAAAGGCCACGCCGCCGACGCGTGCGTCGGATGTCAGCGCTGCGCCGACGTCACCGGCGCCCGGCAGATATTGCAGCACCTCGCGCGGCACGCCCGCCTCGTGCAGCAGCGCCACGGCGCGGGCGGCGATCAGCGGCGTCTGTTCGGCGGGTTTCGCCAGCACCGCGTTGCCGGCGGCAAGCGCGGCCGAGACCTGGCCGGTGAAGATCGCCAGCGGGAAGTTCCACGGGCTGATGCAGGTGAAGGTGCCGACGGGCGGCGCTTCGGGCGCATTGGCGGCGTAGTAGCGCAGGAAATCCACCGCTTCGCGCAGCTCGGCCACGGCGTCGGGCAGGGTCTTGCCGGCCTCGCGGGCGACCAGCGCGAAGAGCTCGCCGAAGTTGGCCTCGTAGAGGTCGGCGGCCTTGTTCAGCACCCCGGCGCGCTCGGCCGGCGAGGCATCCCAAGGCCTTGCACCGGCCAGCGCCGTCTCGCAGTCGTCCTTGCTGGCAAAGCGGACCTCGCCCACGGTTTCTGACGGTTGCGCCGGGTTGGTGACGGCTGCGGCGTCCTGCGGTTTGGCCTCGCCCGCCAGCAGCGGGGCGGCCTGCCATTGGTGGGTCCTGAAGGGGTCGCGGGCCGCGTCGATGGCGGCGAGCGTCGGGCGATGCGCCAGGTCCCAGCCGCGCGAGTTGACGCGCTCTGGCTGATAAAGCTCGGGCCCGCGCGGCAGATGCGGCTGCGGCTCGCCAAGCGCGTTAAAGGGATCGCGGGCGACCACCTCTGGCGGCACGCTCTCGTCGACGATCTGGTTGACGAAGGACGAGTTGGCGCCGTTTTCCAGCAGACGACGCACCAGATAGGCCAGCAGGTCCTTGTGCGCGCCGACCGGGGCATAGACCCGGCAGCGCGTGCCCTCGGCCTTGAGCACGATGTCATGCATCGCCTCGCCCATGCCGTGCAGGCGCTGGAATTCGAAGGCATCCTTGTCCTCGGCCATGTCGAGCACGGCAGCCACGGTATGCGCATTGTGAGTGGCGAACTGCGGATAGATCCGGTCGGTCATGCCCAGCAGGCGGCAGGCGTTGGCAATGTAGCTCACGTCGGTGGCGGGTTTGGAGGTAAAGACCGGGAAACCGCCCAGCCCCTCGACCTGCGCCAGCTTGATCTCGCTGTCCCAATAGGCGCCTTTCACCAGCCGCACCATGATCCGGCGGTCGGTCTCTTCGGCGAGGGCATAGAGGTATTCCAGCACCGCGCCGCAGCGCTGGCCGAAGGCCTGTACCACGATGCCCAGACCGTCCCAGCCGGCAAGGCCGGGGTCACGCATCAGCCGTTCGACAAGGTCCATCGACAGCGACAGGCGGTCGGCCTCTTCGGCATCGATGTTGAGCCCCATCTTGCGGGCCCGCGCCATCAGCGCCAGGTCGCGCAGGCGGGGGTAGAGTTCGGCGGCAACCCGGTCCTTCTGCGCCTCTTCGTAGCGGGGATGCAGGGCCGAGAGCTTGACCGAGATGCCGGGGTTCTGGCGCACGTCGTCATGCACGCAGCCCTTGGCAATCGCCTCGATCGCGCGGCCATAGGCGGCGTGATAGCGCATGGCATCGGCGTCGGTGCGCGCGGACTCGCCCAGCATGTCGTAGGAATAGGTATAGCCCTTCTGCTCCATGGCAGAGGCGCGTTTCATCGCGGCGCGAATATCCTCGCCCAGCACGAACTGTCGGCCCATTTCCTTCATCGCGCGACCGACGGCGGTGCGGATCACCGGCTCGCCCAGGCGTTTGACGGCGGCGCGCAGGTGGCCCACCGGGCCGGGCTCGGCATCCTCGCGCAGCACCCGACCGGTCAGCATCAGCGCCCAGGTGGACGCATTGACCAGCGGCGAGGTCGAATGGCCCATGTGCCGACCCCAGTCAGACGGCGCGATCTTGTCCTCGATCAGCGCGTCGATGGTCTCGGGGTCGGGCACCCGCAAGAGCGCCTCGGCCAGACACATCAACGCCACGCCTTCGTCGGTCGACAGACCGTATTCGGCAAGGAACACTTCCATCATGCCGGGGTCAGAACTGTCGCGGATTCGTCGCACCAGCGACGCACCGGCCGCCGAGATGCGCGCGCGGTCTTCGGGCGACAGCGCGGCGGTCTCGACCAGCCGTGCAATCATCTCGCCCTCGTCGGCATAGGTCAGATCGTCGATGCGCGCCCGCAGCGCGGCAAGATCGGTATTGGTCATGCGAATCCCCGGTTGTCTATGTGGGCAAGTTATCGCCTTTGCGCTGGCCATTCTTCCCGATATTTGCTTTATTGGCGGTGATAAAGGTTGATTTTCAGGGTGATTGCAGTGCAAACCGATCAGATAGAGCTCGACCGCTTCGACCGGTCCATTGTAACCGTTCTGGCCGAGGATGGCCGGATTTCGATCACCGATCTCGCCAAGCGCATCGGGCTGTCGAAATCGCCCACCCAGGCGCGGCTCCGGCGGCTGGAAGAGGCCGGGGTGATCCGCGGCTACCGCGCGCTTCTGGACCCGATCCGGCTGGGGCTCGACCATGTGGCCTTTGTCGAGGTCCGGCTCGAGGATACGCGCGAGGCGGCGCTGGCGGCCTTTGCGGCGGCGGTGGCGAAGATCCCCGAGATCGAGCAATGTCACCTGATCGCCGGCAATTTCGACTATCTGATGAAGGTGCGCACCTCTGACATGCGGGCTTATCGCAAGGTGCTGGCCGAAAAGATCTCGACCCTGCCGCATGTCTCGAACACCTCGACCTATGTTGCGATGCAGGCGATCAAGGAAAGCGGTCTCGGCGATGTGACTTGATCGACGGCGCGTCCGTGGCACCATGGGGCCATGTTGCGCCTGATCCTGACCGCGCTTGTCCTGCTGCCACTCACGGCCCGGGCCGAGACCTGCCCCGCCCCGCCGAACCACGGCGACAGCCTCGATGCCCTGTACCAGGAGGTGCAGGCCGCGCCGAGCGAGGCCGCCGCGCAGAGGGTGGTCAACCGGATGTGGGAGCTGTGGGCCGATGCGCCGGATGCCCGCGCGCAGGAGATCCTCGATCGCGGGCTGCGGCGGCGGGCGTCGTTCGATTATCTGGGGGCGGTGCAGGATTTCGACCGGCTGATCGCCTATTGCCCGGACTATGCCGAGGGCTACAACCAGCGCGGTTTCATCAGCTTCATCCGGCGGGATTATCCGGCGGCGCTGGTCGATCTCGACCGGGTGATCGCCCTGAGCCCGCGCCACATGGGCGCGCTGACCGGTCGGGCGCTGACGTTGATGGCCCTCGGCCGGACCGAGGCGGCGCGGGCCGATCTGCTGCGCGCTCTGGCGCTCAATCCCTGGCTGCCCGAGCGGCGGTTTCTCGACCAGTTGCCGCCCTTGGACGACGAAACCGATCTCTAGGTGAATTTAGCGGTTTTCCCTTGTGCGGGCTGGCATTATGGTCGGCCGCGCTAGCCCGCGTGGTGGAATGGTAGACACAGGAGACTTAAAATCTCCAGGCCCCTGGGCCGTGCCGGTTCGAGTCCGGCCGCGGGTACCAGCATATCCGGGGAGATCTGTGACTATTCTCCGAAACCTTCCGCAGAATTTTCGGCAACTTGGCGCGAAGTCAGGAGGTCAACCCGCCCCGGGGCTCCATGACGCTGGCCCAGCGCACCGAAGTGCGGGCTTCGCCGCCGGCCTCGAGCGCGTCGCTCAGCCAGAGCCGCAGCCAGGCGAGGGTCACCGCGCCGAACATCATGCATCCGCCCGCCATCAGGCCTTCGACCCGGGCTTGCGCCACGCCGGCCAGAAGATGCCAGCTCGCGGTGCAGAAGAGCGCAATCATTGCGGCCATCAGCAGCCAGGATCCCGCGGTCTTGAGTGCGAATTTCGGCATTGTGTCCTCCGGCATATCTCTGCCCCCTGAATGCCAGCTTTGCGCCGAAATGCGGCGGAACTGCGGCCAAGATGGGGAAATGCCGGGTGCGACGTGCCTAATTGTCCTTGCGGCGCAGGCGGATCACCACGTCGACGCTGGCAATCTCGGCGCCCTCGGGGGCGTCTGGCAGGGCCACGATCTTGAGCTGGTCGGCGGGTGCATCGGTCAGCAGACCGTCGTCTTCCCAGAAGAAATGCGGGTGGTCATGGGTGTTGGTATCGAAATAGCTTTTCTGGCCATCGACCGTCACCTCCTGCATCAGCCCGGCGTCGCAGAAGGCGCGCAGGGTGTTGTAGACGGTGGCGAGCGAAACGCTTTCACCGCAGTCCTGCACCTTGGCAAACAGGCTCTCGGCGGTGACATGGCGATTCTTGCCGTCGCCCACCAGAAGCTGGGCCAGTGTCAGCCGCTGCCGCGTCGGGCGCAGGCCCGCCCCGGACAGCCACGCGGCGCCTCGGTCGATCGCTGGGGACGTCATACACATGCCTCGCTTGCTTGCTCCGCTTCAATATAGAGGCGTTCGTGGCGGCTTTTCAATGTCTGCCTGCTCTCATCGCCCCCGGATTGCCGGTCAAGCCGCTGAAAAAGCGGCGGCCTTGATGGGCTGCGGAGGGGATGCTAGACCGGATCAACGATGTGATGACCCTTCGAGAAAGGCGCCTGAATGGCTGATTATCCCAGCAGCTTCGACAAAGACGATCTCCTGAAATGCGCGCGGGGCGAGCTCTTTGGCCCCGGCAATGCGCAATTGCCGGAACCGCCGATGCTGATGATGGACCGGATCACCGAGATCTCGGCCGATGGCGGCGCCCATGGCAAGGGCCATGTGCTGGCGGAATTCGACATCACCCCGGACCTGTGGTTCTTTGACTGCCACTTCCCCGGCAACCCGATCATGCCCGGCTGCCTCGGCCTTGACGGGTTGTGGCAGTTGACCGGCTTCAACCTTGGCTGGCGCGGCTGGCAGGGGCGCGGCTATGCGCTGGGCGTCGGCGAGGTCAAGCTGACCGGCATGGTGCGGCCCGACCGCAAGATGCTGACCTACAAGATTGATTTCACCAAGGCGATCCAGACCCGCCGGCTGACCATGGGCGTGGCCGACGGTATCGTCGAGGCCGATGGCGAGGTGATCTATCAGGTCAAGGACATGAAGGTGGCGCTCAGCGAGAGCTGATCTGCGCCAATCGTGTATTTTTGCAGACGCCGGTCGGGGGGCACCCAGGCCGGCGTTTTGCGTTTTTGTCCCGCACTTTGCAGCCGGCGATGGCGCGCGGGGCCGGGCTCAGCAGGGTGCTGAAAAAGGCTGTCGTTAGGAACGGTTTCGCTCTACGTGCATGTTGTTGAGTCTGGATCATGGGCAGGCAGTCCTGGCGGCGCCTTCCTTCGTCAGGGAGCAAGCAGTTTCGGCAGCCTTGCCAGATTGCAGGCCGCCATCGTAAGCGTGAAGCGGGCCCGTACCCGCTCGATACC
>NZ_JBLXEC010000027.1:0-52329 GCF_048263515.1 Marinovum sp.
CGCCGGCGTAGAGCCTGTCGAACTCGCCATCCAGGGAACACAGCGCATCGTTGACGACGGATCTGATCTTGCGCAGCAGATGCCGCGCCGGGATCAGGAACAGCAGCGTCTCGATGACCTGCACCTCCTGGGAATAGGTCCAGCGCTTGGCATGCCGGCGATTGCGCGCCGAGGCCATCAGCGTCTCGTAGGCGCCGGCGGTGCCGGGCCCCCAGGCGCCGTCGATCGCGCCGGTGTAATAGCCCTCGGCCTTCAGCCCGTCCTGCGCCATGCGAGGAAAGCTTTCCGATCGCTTCTCGAATTCTCGGCGCAGCTGGTCGATCGTCACGCTGCCGGCCACCGCTTCCTTGGAGGTGCCGAAATAGGCAGCAGCCGGGGCCGCAAGAAACAGGCTTCTGCGGGAAATCATCACTCTCTCCTGTCGTCTGGTCGTGCCGAACCCTCGGAAGCCTTCTGGCTCCGGGCCCGGCGGTTGGCGATGACACCGGGGTCGCAGGCCACGACGGCGGGATTGCGGCAAAGCTCTGAAATTTTTCGGTAAAAGGGCTTTGGCTGGCAACCGGCGGTTTTCCGCTTTGCTGCTTTGCAGAACGCCCTATATGCTCTAGGGCAAGGCACCGGGCACCGCCCGGGGCGGCAGGCCGGCTGTCAGACCCCCTGATCCGCGCGTGATGCGCCAGAGGGCTGGCCGGGCAGGCTGCCGTTTCACGACCCCGACGTTCACCGCGCCGATCCTGCGGGCAGACCCCGCCAGACTGACCTCCGGCTGCAGGCAATTTTTCCTCTAACCCCTTGGCAACGGGCAGTTAAAATCCCTAACTGTCATCCGGGCGTCAACGATCAAGGCACAGGCAAGACCGCAATGACCGATACACTCACCCGCATGCAGGATCATCAGGCCTATCTTGCGGGGACACATGATTTTCAGGCCGACATCGATCTGATTTCGGGCAGCGACACGGTGAACGTGATCCTCGAGACCGTGCGCCTGGCCACCGACATGCGCTTTGCCGCGGTGTCGCGGGTCACCGACCAGCGCTGGGTGGCCTGCCATACCGCCGATGACATCGCCTTCGATCTCAAGGCCGGCGACGAGATCGCCATCGAGAACACCTTCTGCCAGACCGTGCGCGACACTTCCAGGCCGGTGATCTTCGATGACGTGAACACCGATGACAGCTACCTCGATCACCCGATCGCACGGCAGTTCGGCATCGTCAGCTATGTCTCGATGCCGATCTACCGCTCGGACGGCAGCTTCTTCGGCACGCTCTGCGGCATCGACACCGTGCCGCGCCGGGTCAAGCGGCCCAAGGTACAGGCGATGTTCAAGATGTTCGCCGAGCTGATCGGCCGCATTCTCGACACCGAGATGCGGCTCGAGGCGCAGGAACAACTGGTCGAACACGAACGCCGCCTCGCCGCCGCGCGCGAGGAATTCGTCGCCATTCTCGGCCATGACCTACGCAACCCGGTCACCGCCTTCGGCGCCGGCCTGCGGCAGCTGCGCGACGAGACGCTGTCGGACCGCGCCGCCATGGCGGTCTCGCTGATGCGGGCGACGGTGCTGCGGATGGAGGACCTGATCAACAACATGCTGCTGCATGCCAAGCAGCGCCTCGGCGGTGGTCTCTCGGTCTCGGTGACCTCGGATGCGCCGATCCGCCAGGCGATCACCCAGGTGGTCGAAGAGGTGCGCATCGCCCATCCCGCGCATGAGGTCACGCTCGATCTTGCCATCGACCGCGCGGTCAGCTGCGATGCCCCGCGGGTGGCCCAGGCCGTGGCGAACCTCCTGTCGAACGCGGTGCAGCACGGCCAGAAGGACGGCCCGATCCGGGTCGAGGCCTTCTGCGACGACGCCGGCCTGACCATCGCCGTCACCAACAAGGGCCCTGAGCTCTCCAGCGACCTCGCCAAGAAGCTCTTCGAGCCCTTCCGCCGCGCCGCCGCCTCGGGCAACGACGGTCTGGGCCTCGGGCTCTACATCGCCTCGGCCATCGCCACCGCCCACAACGGCCATCTCGAAGTCAAGAGCGGCGAAGGCGAGGTTACCTTTTCCTTCCGCCTCCCCCTCTTCGCCTGAGACAGGCAAAAGCAGACCAGGGCCGCGCCAAAAGCGCCCCTTGGTCTCTTCTTCTGTTTGCAAATACCCTCGGGGGGTCTGGGGGGCTGGCCCCCCAGGTCCACCCTGAACGCCTGGCGCAGCCGCCTGAAACTCAGCCCCGCACCATCCCCACGATCTCGTAGGTCTTTTCCAGGATCGGCGCCGCGATCTCCCGCGCCCGGCCGGCACCATGGGCGAGGATCCGGTCGATCTCGCCCGGATCGTTCATCAGCCGCGCCATTTTGCCAGAAATCGGCGACAGCTTCGCCACCGCCAGATCGGCCAGCATCGGCTTGAACTCCGAGAACTGCCGCCCGCCGACATCCGCCAGCACCTCGGCCACGCTCTGGTCGTTCAGCGCGGCGTAGATGTTGACGAGGTTGCGCGCCTCGGGCCGCTCTTCCAGCCCCTTGGCCTCGGACGGCAGCGCCTCGGGGTCGGTCTTGGCCTTGCGGATCTTCTTGGCGATGGTGTCGGCATCATCGGTGAGGTTGATGCGGCTGGCGTCCGACGGATCGCTTTTCGACATCTTCTTCGAGCCGTCGCGCAGCGACATCACCCGGGTTGCCGTACCTTCGATCACCGGCTCGGTAATCGGGAAGAAATCCACGCCGAAGTCGTTGTTGAACTTGATCGCGATGTCGCGGGTCAGCTCCAGGTGCTGCTTCTGGTCCTCACCAACCGGCACATGCGTCGCATGATAGGTCAGGATGTCGGCGGCCATCAGCGCCGGATAGGCAAAGAGCCCGAGCGAGGCGTTCTCCTGGTTCTTGCCGGCCTTGTCCTTCCACTGGGTCATGCGCTTCATCCAGCCCATGCGGGCGACGCAGTTGAAGATCCAGGCCAGCTCGGCATGGGCCGAGACCTGGGACTGGTTGAACAGGATCGACTTGTCCGGGTCGACGCCCGAGGCGATAAAGCCCGCCGCGAGTTCGCGGGTGGCCTGGCGCAGGTCGGCCGGGTCCTGCCAGACGGTGATCGCATGCATGTCGACCATGCAATAGATCGACTGAACGCCGCTGTTCTGGCTGTCGGCAAAGCGCTTGAGCGCGCCGAGGTAGTTGCCGAGATGCAGGTTCCCCGAGGGCTGAATGCCCGAGAAGACGCGCGGGGTAAAGGCAGATGGGGTTTGGACGCCCTCTGTCATGGGATTTCTCCGTCTGGATTTCCGATCGTTCAGCGCTTACCCATGGCACCCGAGGCCGTCAAGCCGAAGGCCCGGAGCCACAGCAGGAGCGCCCATGTCCGATCCGTTTCACCAGCCGCCGATCAATCCGCTGCCGCCGGCCATCACCGGGCTGTTTCTGGTGCTCATGGCGATCGAACTGGCCTTTCAGGCCGGGGCGCAGGGCTTCATCGGCGGGCCGCAGGCGGTGGGCTGGCGCTTGGGCGCGCTGCAGCAATACGCCTTCTCCGGCGATATCTTCGACTGGATGCTGGCCAATGGCGTCTATCCGCCAGAACAGCTGCTGCGCTTTGTCAGCTATCCCTTCATCCAGGCCAATTTCACCCATGCGCTCTTTGTCGGCGTGATGCTGCTGGCACTGGGCAAATGGGTGGGCGAGGTGATGGGCGGCGCGCGGGTGATCGCGCTGTTCTTCTTTTCCTCGATCGTGGGGGCGTTTGCCTATGGCCTGCTGCTCGACGATCCCGTACCGCTGATCGGTGGCTTTCCCGGGGTCTACGGCATCATCGGCGGCTTTACCCTGCTGCTCTGGCGCCGGCTGGGGGATGAGGGTGCGCCGCAGGCGCGGGCGTTCTTTCTGATCGGCGGTCTGCTGCTGATCCGGCTGGTCTTCGGCCTGCTGTTCGGCACCGATGCCACCTGGGCGGCTGACTTCACCGGCTTTGCCGCGGGCTTCCTGCTGGCCGGTCTGCTGGCGCCGGGCGGCTGGCGCGCCATGCTGGCGCGCATCCGCCGCTAGGGCTCACTTCTCCGGGGCCGCCAGCTCGGCCTCGGGCACCAGCGCCGCCTCGGCGTCGGCCTCGCCGGGCACCTCGCCTTCGAAGATGTCGAGCATCACCAGCAGGATCGCCAGCATGGGGATCGCCACGATGGCGCCGATCGGCCCCCAGAGCCAGAGCCAGACCACCAGCGAGACAAAGATCAGCAGCGGGTTGATGGCGATGTTCTTGCCCACCAGCGACGGCGTGACGAACTGCGCCTCCATCACGTTCAGCAACAGGTAGATCGCCGGCGGCAGGATTACCATGGCACCGTCAAAGGCCAGCAGCCCCGCCAGCGACAGCCCGAGGGCCATGGCAATCGGCCCGATGTAGAGGATGAAGTTCAGGATCGCCGCCGCCAGCCCCCAGAGCACCGGCCCCGGCAGGCCCAGCAGCATCAGTGCGCCGCCCACCGCGGCCCCGAGCCCGAAGTTGATCACCGAGATGGTCAGGAAATAGCGCGAGACGACGCGCTCCGCGCGGGTGAACCGGCGCATGATTTCGCGCGTGTCGGCGGACGAGCCGATCGTGCGCGACATGTAGACGTAGATGTTCTTGCGGGTGAAGAGAAAGAAGAACAGCGCCCCGAAGAAGATCAGGAATTGCGCCAGGAACACCGGCGCCAGCAGGATGGCGCTGGTCAGGCTGGGCACCACCGCCTCGGCCTCGCCATTGGACTTGCCGCTGCCGTTGCCGTCGCCGCCAAGCGCCTGCTCGACCTCGCGGTTGACGTCCTCGAGGCCACGGATCAGCCCGCGGATTTCCTCGATGAAGCTGCGCAATTCGAGCCGGATGCGGGGGATTTCCTCGGCCACCCGCCAGACCACCGGCTCGATCAGGATAACCAGCATGCCCATGGCGCAGACTCCCGCCAGCAGCACCAGCGCCGAGGCCAGACCGCTCGACAGCCCGAGTTTTTCCAGCCCGTCTGTGACCGGTGCCAGCATCACGCCGGTGATGGTCGCCAGGGCCAGCGGCGCAAAGATGTCCGCCCCCGCCTTGAGCGCCGCAAACACCAGGATCGCGGCGATGACGATGACGGCGGACCGCAGGATCGGGTCAGGGGTTTTCTGTTTGAATATCACAGGCAGGCAACTTGCGAGAGCGCAGCCTGTTCCCTCGGGACGCCAACAATCGTGACCTCGGGGTGAATTCGTTCCCGCGACAGATCGGCGCTGGGCGGGACGTGGCCCATGGGATGCTGCTGAGGGTGAGACTGTCAAGCCTCTGCAATCGCGCCCGTGTGGCGCGCCCGTCAGAGCAGCGGGCGGGTCAGCGGGCCACGCTCGGCCTCGAGCTGCGCCAGATCGCAGAGCGCGGGGTAGTTCAGGATGCGCAGTCGCCCGTTCTGCCACGAGGCCAGGCCCAGCCCGCGAATGCGGGTCAGCATCTTGTTGGTATGCACCAGCGACAGCCCGAGCGCATCGGCCAGATCATGCTGGCGATAGGGCAGGGGCATGCTGTCGCCGTCGACCAGCCCCTGCGCGGTGCCCCTGTCATGCAGCCGCACGAAGGCCCGCGCAATCCGTTCCAGTCCGCTCATCCGCCCGATCACGGCAAGGCTCTCGCCAAGCAGGTGCTCTTCGATGGCGGCAATCCAGGTGAGATCGAAGGCCCGGTCGGGGTGATCGGCAAACAGCGACCAGAGCGACGACCGGTTGAAGACGCAGAGCCGCATCGGCGTCGTGGCCTCGACCGAATGCTGCATCTCGGCCATGACCCCCGCCTGCAGCCCGAGGAAATCGCCGGGAAAGACAAAGTTCACCACCTGCCGCTCGCCGGTGGGCAGGGTCTTGTACCGCAGGCCCATGCCTTCGAGCACGGTAAAGAGCTGCGGGCTGCTTTCGCCTTCGTTCAGCAGGGTCGCACCAGGGGCTGCGACCTGCTCGCTCGACTTGAAACTCTCCATGAAGGTGATTTCGGCTTCGGTCAAAGGATCGAAGATCGGCCACTTTCTCAGCGGGCAGGTGCGGCATGCGGTGGCCAAGTCAAATATCCTTGTCTGGATATGTCATACTTTAATGCAGGCCGGCCGACATGGGAACAAATATGCGCTCGAGAGAGAAGGAGAATCGATGGAAGACGGCCGTCAAAGCTGTTCGCCGGGCGGCCTCACCCATGGGCGCGCCGGGCCGGTCATCCTCGTGCTTGAGCGTGATCCGCTGATCGCCGAGGACATCATCGGATCGCTTGCGGCGGTCTGCGATTTCCGTGTGGCCCACGCCAGCCGCCTGCCGGAGTTTCTGGCCATGCTGCGGCATGAGGCGCAGGTTCTGGCGGCCTTCCTCGAGCTGCACCTGGCCAAGGTGCTGGACACCGGGATCGACCGGATGCTTGCAGAGCAGGGAGCGGGGATCGTCCTGACCGTGGGTGAGGACGATGCCGAGCAGGCAGAGGAGAGGGGCTGGAGCATGTTGATCCGGCCCTTCTCCGACAGGATGATCGGCGAGGCGCTGAAATCGGTGCTGCGCCCCGGAGCGGGCTGCGTCAGGCTTCCCTGAGCCGGCAATGGATCGTGTAGCGCAGGGTGTTTGCACCGATCTCGCGCTCGATGTCGAAATGGGTCTGCATGGAGATCGCCTGGATCAGCTTGGACCCGCTGCCAGAGCGCTGGCTGTCGGGGTCCATCACCGCGCCATGTTCGACCCAGTCGATCACGCAGCCCTCGGAATCGGCGTCCTTGCCAGAGCTGATGGCAATCTCGATCCGGCCGTCCTCGCCGCTGAGCCCGCCGTGTTTGACCGCGTTGGTCACCAGCTCGTGGATGACCATCGAGATGTCGATCGCCTGGCTCGGATCGAGCGCCGAGGTGCAGGCGCCGGTGACGGTGATGCGCTCGCGGTCATAGGGCGCGCATTGCACCTCGACCAGTTCCTTGAGATCGACGTTGCCGTCGTCGCGGCGGAAGTTGAGGTCATGCGCCATGGCCAGCGCCTGGAAGCGTTCGCTGATGGCACGCGCGACGGCGGGATCGGTCCGCGCCTCGCGCAGGGACAGCGAGGCCACCGATTGCACCGTCGCCAGCATGTTCTTGACCCGGTGACGCAGCTCTTCGAGCAGCAGTTGTTTCTGCCGGTCGGCCGCATCGCGTCGCAGCGCCGCCGCCAGAAGGTAGGACACCGACTGCGCCAGGTTGATCTCGTCCTGGCTGAAGCTGCGCTCTTCGGTGCTGTGCAGCGAGAGCACGCCAAAGGGCTCTTTCGGGGTGCCGATCAGCACGCTGATGCTGCTGACCGCGCCGGCCTCGCGCAGGATGTCGGGGGCCTTGAAGCGGGTTTCCTCGGCCAGGTTCTGCGAGACGACAGGCGCGGCCTGTTGCAGGGCAAAGCCGGTGAGCGTGCCGCTCTCGACCGGCAGGGCGGTGCCCTGCGGGGCGGGGAAGCCATGCGCCGAGACCAGCTCGAAGGCGTCGGCGTCGGAGCTCAGGATCTGCACGTCGGCCAGCGGCACGCCGGTGATCGCCGACAGCCGGTGCGGCGCGGTGTGGATCAGCGACCGGGCCTGCATGCCGGCCAGGCTCTTGCGGCCGATCTCGGCCACGAAGCGGTTGAAGCGTTCACGGGTCTCGGTGGCGGCCTTGGCCTGCACCAGTTCGCTGATGTCGTTGATGATGCCGACCACGCGCAGGATCTTGCGGTCGGCGTCGAACACCGGCGCGGCGGACATCAGCAGGTCGAACTCCGGTCCGCCCGGGGCCTCGTAGCGGGCCTGGAAATCCTGCACCGGCTCGCCGGTGCGCCAGACCGTTTCGAGCGGCAGGTCCTTCGGCGCCACCGCCTTGCCATCGCGCAGCACCCGCGCGCCGCCGTCGAGCAGCCCCGTGGCCTCGGTCCGGTCGCCGAGGTTGAGCATGCGCGCGGCAAATCGGTTGACGTGCACCCGGCGGCAGTCGGGATTGTCGGCGAAGACGATGCCGATCGGCACCAGATCAAGCAGCGCGGTCAGGTCGGCCACCTTGTGCGCCAGCTGGTCGTTCAGCTCATCCGCCAGCCGCTGGGTGTCCTGCAGCGCGGTGACGTCCGAGAAGGTCGCCACGGCGCCGTCGATCACGTTGCCCGGCGAGCGATAGGGCGTCAGCCGCATGATGAAGGAGCGTTTGCCCGAGGCCAGATGCACCTGACGCTCGACCGGCTTGAGGCTGCGCAGCACGCCCTCGACCTCCGAGGCAATGTCGACCTCGGCCACCCGCGAGGTGATGTCGGAGATCGGCCGGCCGATGTCATGGGTCAGCAGGTGAAACAGCTCCTGCGCGGCGGGGGTGAAGCGGCGCACCCGAGCCTTGCGGTCGAGGAACAGCGTCGCCACGTCGGTGCTCTGCAGGAAGTTCTCCAGATCGGCGTTCAGCTTGGCCAGCTGCTCGACCTTGTGCGACAGTTCGACGTTCACCGTCTCGAGCTCTTCGTTGACCGATTGCAGCTCTTCCTTCGAGGTCTCGAGCTCCTCGTTCGAGCTCTGCAGCTCCTCGTTCATCGACATCAGCTCTTCGTTGGCCGATTTCAGTTCCTCGTTCGAGGATTCGAGCTCTTCGGTGGTGGTCTGCAGGTATTCCCGGGTCGAGCGCAGCTCGGCCTCGATCGCCTCGATATCGTCGCTGTCGCGGCTCTCCAGCGCGCTGCGGTCCGCGTCGCCATCGGCAGGGCCGAGGTCTTCGAAGGTGATCAGATAGGTCAGCCGGCCGCGCGCATCCTCGCCCAGGGGCCGCGCCGACAGCCGAAGACGGCGCGGGCCGGCCTCGGTCTCGTGGCGCACGCGCTCGCGGGTGACGAGCTTCTTCTCGGCGGTCAGCCGGTGCCAGAGTGCGCGCATGTCCATGCGCAGCTCGGGCTCGATCACGTTGATCAGCTCGAGCGAGGGCGTGCCGGTCTGCAGCCGCAGGTAACGCCCGACCGGCCCGCCGGAATAGAGCAGCTCGCGGTTGGCGCCGGCGATGATATAGCCCGGCCCGATTTCGTCGAGCAGCAACTGCTGCGCACGGGCGACGGTGGGGTCGCGGTTGGGAGCGGCGGGTTGCTGTGTCGAGGCGCGCGGCGCCGGCGTCAGCTCGCCCGAGAGCGCCATCAGCGGGAACCGCGGGCTCACCCCGGAATCGCCGCGCCGCCGGAACAGCCGCCACTTCTTGTCGATCGGTTCGAACAGGCGCTCATGGCCGGTCAGGCTCTCGGACGGGCCCAGCAGCAGCAGGCCGTCGGGCCGCAGCGCATAATGGAACACCGGCACCAGCCGCGACTGCATCTCGGCCTTGAGGTAGATCAGCAGGTTTCGGCACGACAGCAGGTCGAGCCGGTTGAACGGCGGGTCCTTGATGACGCTCTGCACCGAGAAGATGCAGAGCTCGCGGATCTCGTCGGTCAGCTGATATTCCTGGCCACTCTTGCGGAAGTAGCGGTCCAGATAGCCCTCTGGCAGGTCGCCGGTGATGCTTTCGGGATAGACCCCGCGCCGCGCCAGTTCGAGCGCGTTCTCGTCGATGTCGGTGGCAAAGATCTGCACGCGCTGGCCGCTGCCGGCCTGCTTGATCTTGTCACGCAGCAGCATGGCGATGGAATAGGCCTCTTCGCCGGTGGCACAGCCCGGCACCCAGACGCGGATCGTCTCGCCGACCTTCTTGTTGGCCATCAGCTCGTCCACCGCGGCCTCGAGCGCGCGAAAGGCCTCGCCGTCGCGGAAGAACGCCGTGACGCTGATCAGAAGCTCGCGGAACAGGCGCTGCGCCTCGTCGACGTCGTCGTGCAGGCGGTCGGCATAGGCCTCTGGCGAGGAGATATTCAGCACCTGCATCCGCCGATTGACCCGCCGCAGCAGCGTCGGCTCCTTGTAGGGGCGGAAGTCATGGCCGGTGGCGAGGCGCAGGTTCTGGCACATCCGCGCCAGCGTCTGCTGGATGTCGGGGGCCTCGCGAAGGGCCCGGTCGACCCCTTCGCGCAGGTTGGCGACGTGATCGGCGATGGCCTGGGCAATCGCGGCAGCGGGCAGCACCCGGTCGGTCAGCCCGGTGCTGATGGCGCTGCGCGGCATGCTGTCATAGGTCGCCTCGTCGGGTTCCTGCGCGATGACGAATCCGCCGGCCTTCTTGAGCTCGCGCACGCCCTCGGTGCCGTCGCTGCCGGCGCCCGACAGTATCACGCCGATGGCCGCATCGCCGCGTTCGCGGGCAACGCTCGACAGGAAGGTGTCGATCGGCGTGCGCAGGGGCCGGGGCGGGGCAGGGTGCTCGACCCGCAGCCTGTCGCCGTCGAGCATCAGAGTGGCATCCTCGGGGATCACCACGACCTGATCGGGCGCGACCTTCATGCCGTCTTCGGCCACCGTCACGGGCAGGGTCGAGACCCGCCCCAGAAGCTCTGACAGCAGGCTCTTGTGCGCGGGATCGAGGTGCTGCACGACCACCAGGCACGCGCCGGTCTGCTCGGGCATCTGCATCAGCAAATGCTTGAGCGCATCCAGACCGCCAGCAGAGGCGCCGATGCCAACGACGGGCACCTGTGGCGCCCTGGAACTCGCAGTGTCGCTGCTGCCGTCTGTGTGCATCAACCCTCTCTAGACCATTGTACGGACGGAAGCGTAGCTGAGACGCCTCGGAATTGCCTAGGGCAAAACTCGATGGAACCGGAATCGTTCCAAGGCGTTCGCAAGGTCATGGACAAGGGACATCATCTCCACGGTAGCGCTGGCGCACAGGCAGGTGCTGTGCACCCCCTATCCATGTCACGGGCCGTCGCCGGTCGCCAGAGCCTTGATCGGCGCGACGTTGCGACGAAGGTGCGTGTTTTCCTCTTTGACCGGGCGATCGGCGGTGGCACTCTGCCTCGACCGGCCCTACGGGGAACCGTGAGAAAGCCGCCGGGCCGCACATCCGGCATCGAAACGATCATTGCGGAGGGGACGAATGGCGCACAGCCTTCTTCTCGTTGAAGACGAAGCCATCGTTGCCATGGACCTCAAGCTCCAGCTTGAGGATGAGGGGTTCACCGTTATGGGCCCGGCCCCGACCGTGGGCGCGGCCCTGGCGCTGCTTGACGAGGGCCTGCCGGATTTTGCGATTCTCGACGTCAACCTGAACGGCGCGACCTCTCAGAAGATCGCCGAACGGCTGCAATCCGAAGGCACCGGGTTCCTTTACCTCTCTGGCTATTCCGGCACCGCCATCCTCGAGGATCTGCCGCAGGCGCGGCTGGTGCAGAAACCGGTGAGCTTTCCGGTCCTGCTCAAGGCGATCCGCGAGGGCCTGCCCGTCTGAGACGCGCGGAATGTCGCCGTCGCGCGCGGCCCGTCGGGAACCCGCCCAAGGCGCATTGCGTTGAGCCCGTGAACCCAGAGAGGTGGGAGTGCGGACCAAGGCATCCCCCGCCAACCATAGCGGAGACGGAAGATGAGCTCACCAGACACCAACCTGACGAAACAGAAACGCCGCCATCGCGGGCCGCTGATCGGCATGGCCATCGTGGCCGTTTTAGCCATCGGTCTTATCCTGTTCTGGATCGGCGAGGTCTTTGTCACCGCGCCCGGCCCGGACAATGAACCGGCGGTCGAGACCAGCGAAGGCGTGAGCCCCTCGGAACTCGACAGCGGGACAGCCGAGGTCGATCCGTCGGCCAATGTCGAAGAGGTGGCGCCCGGCGACACCGAGGTCCAGGTCGAACAATAAGCACCACGCAAGGCTCTGCTTCCGGCAGGGCCTTCTGCTTTTGTCAGATGACAACGCCTGTGACAGCGCCCCCGGCCGGGGGCGTTTTGCATTTCGATGGGTTTAGTTCAGAGCGCCCAGGCCGCCCAGGAGATCGTGCTCAGGAACGCCACGGCAAGCAGCGCCCAGAGAACCCGGTGCCAGGGAAAGCCCGGCGTCTCTGTCTCGAGGGGCGGCGGCATCTGCTCGGGCTCGGGCGTGCTGGCCACGACTTTGGGGCGCGGCGGGCGGCGGCTGTCGAGGTAGATCACGTTCGGCTCGGACGAGGCGTCGCGTTGCGGGTGTCCCATGAGGTGGATTGTCCTTTGCCGGTACCGGTCACTCATCTGTGAACACCCCGCGGCCTGCGAAGTTCCCGAAAATCGCCTGTTCGGCGCATGCGATATTTGCCGCCGATATTCGCAACTGCCGGGAACCGTCACAGCCCGCCAGAGTTTACTCCCCAGTACCAACGCAACAGCAATTGGAGGACGTCATGAACTGGGACCAAATCGAAGGTAACTGGAAGCAATTCACCGGCAAGGCCCAAGAGAAATGGGGCGACCTGACCGATGATGAAGTGCAGCGCGCTAAGGGCAACCGCACCCAACTGGCCGGTATCATCCAGGAGAAATACGGCAAGACCCGCGAAGAAGCCGAGCGGGAAGTTGACGACTGGGCCAGCCGTCTCTGAGGCCCCGAGATGTCGATGATAGACAAGGTGCGCGCTGATGCGCGCACCGCTCTGTTCGACGTTCTGGACGAGACCCGCGCAGGTATGCTCGGGCTCAAGAACGCCGATCAGCACATGCAGCCGATGACCCATCACGCCGATCGTGACACCGCTGAACTGTGGTTCATCACCTCGGCCGAGACCGATCTGGTGCGCACGATGGGGCAGGGCGGCAAGGCGCATTACTGCCTGACCAAGGGCGACGGCACCTTCTATGCCTGTCTGACCGGGCGGCTGATGCCCAGCGACGACGCGGCCAAGCTCGACGAGGTCTGGTCGGTTGTGGCCTCGGCCTGGTTCGAGGAGGGGCGGGACGATCCCGACGTGACCCTGCTGCGCTTTGCGCTCGAGGACGCCGCGATCTGGACCGCGACCGACAGCGCCGTGACCTTCGGGCTCGAGATCGCAAGGGCCAAGTTCAACGCTGACAAACAGCCCGATCTAGGCGACCACCGCATCGTCAATTTCGGCGCAGGTGCGTGACGGCGTAACGAAGAGATGGCATCGCCAGTGGCGGTGCCGATAGCCTGTCAGGCCCGGGGTGTCCGGGGCCTGAGGATTTTGATGCTCACTTTATAGTTGTATTTGTGGCCGACGTCCGGGTGACGCCGGACCGCCCGTCTGCGCGCGCTGTCACGTTACGGCACGCGGCGTGGCGACCAATCCCTTGTTGTCCCTCAAGCTTCCCGACTTCGGCGCAAAGGTTCCCGAAACAACGGAACAAAGCTGATCAAACCGTGTTGAGACGTGAGACGGCCACTGGCCAAGCAACCAAGGGAGGCAGTCATGCATGCCATCATCTACCTCGTCGGATTGATCGTCATCGTTCTCGCGATCGTGAATTTTGTTCTGTGACCCCTGCCGAAAGGATTTATCATGAGTACCACGCAATACGAAGGCACAACCGGAACGCGTAAAAGCGGCGCCGAGGCTGCCAAGTCCCAAGCCGACACCCTGCGCAAGGATGCCGAAAATACCGTCCGCGACGTGAGCGACACCGTGGTGGGCGAAGCCCATGCCCGGGCCGACGCCGCCAAGGAAGGTGTGGCCGACGAAATCTCCTCGGTCTCCCGTGCGCTGCGCAAGGCCTCCGAAGAACTGCGGGGCGGTTCGCCCCAGGAACGCACATTCGGGGCAGCGGCGTCGTCGCTGGCCGAATTTGCCGACACCGTCCGTGACAAGGACCTGGGCCAGATGGTCGACGAGCTGGGCGATTTCGCCCGCCGCAACCCGATGGCCTTTCTCGGTGGCGCGGCGCTTCTGGGCTTTGCCGGCGTCCGCATGGCCAAGGCTTCGCGCCGCTCGCGGATGAGCGATGACCGCGAAGACCGCATCCGCGGCGCCCAGCCCTACTACGGCTCCGGTCAGCACGCTGGCTCGGGCGCACCGCGGGTTTCGCCCACGACCGGCGCCAGCACCTCGCCCGGCGGCGTCAGCCCCACAGGCGCCACCGGTTCCACCACCGCCAGCACCGGCGGCAGAACGCCCGGTGCGGCCTACAGCGGCAAAGGAGAGACATCATGAACAAGTCACCGAATGAAAGCACCTCCAGCCTGCTGGGCGATGCAATGACGCATGTCAGCTCGCTGGTGCGCAACGAGGTCGATCTGGCCCGAGCCGAGATCGATCAGAACCTGCGCCGCGCCGGCACCGCCATCGGCCTTCTGGTGGCCGCTCTGGTGGTCGCCCTGACGGCGCTGAACGTGCTGGTCGGCGCGATTGTCGCCGGTCTGACCGAGGCCGGTATGGATGCCGGTTGGGCGGCCTTTTTCGTCGGCGTCGTACTGGCCGCGATCGCCTACTTCTTCGTCCAGAAGGGCCTCAACGATCTCAAACTGAGCAGCATCGCTCCGAGCCGCGCCGCGGCCAATGTGCAGCGCGATGTCGAAGCCGTCAAAGGAGCCGCAAATGTCAAATGATCCTCGTACCCCCGATGAGATCGAGCGCGATATCGAACGTGAACGCGCCGAGCTCGCCAATACCGTCAATGCGCTGCAGGACAAGTTCTCGCCAGAGGCCGTGATCCGCGAGTTGACCGACGGGTTCCGCCGCCACGGTGGCGAATTCGGCGAAGCGGTTACCCGCTCGGCCAAGCAGAACCCCGTGGCGCTGGCCGTGACCGGGATCGGCCTTGCCTGGCTGATGTTCGGCCGTTCGCACAACGATCCGGCACAGGAGGTGCGCCACAACGGCGTCACCCACCACAGCAGCAACCACGACCGCCGCGAGCTGGGCTATGCCGCCGGTCCGACCCGCGAGTTCGCCGGGCGTGACCGCTATGCCGGCGCCGGTTACGGCACCACCTCGGAGCGCGAGGCGCGTTATGGCTCGACCTATTCGGGCTATCCCGACTGGGCGCGTCACGACCTCGACGAGGACGCATGGGACGACGATTGGCACGGCCGTGACGACGACGGCCCCTCGCTGACCGAACGCGCCGCCGATGCCGCAGGCTCGGCCCGTGACAGCGTCAAGAGCGGTGCCTCGAGCGTGGCCTCGGGTGCCAGCTCTGCCGCCGGTTCGGTGAGCTCCGGTGCGCGCTCTGCCGCAGGGGCCGTCGGCTCCGGTGCCAGCGCTGCCGGGTCTGCCGTCGCCGATGGCGCCCGCAGCGCCAGGGATGGCGTCAGCCGCGCCGCCCAGAGCACCGCCGACCGCATGGCCCGGGCCCGCGAGCGTCTGGCCCGTGGCACCGAGGACATGAGCGAAGCCGCCCGCGAGCGGATCATCACCGCCCGGGCCCGTGCGCTCGACGTGGCCCGCCGTGCCGACGAGACCGCCCGCGAGAAATACGCGCGCGGACGCGATGCCACGGCCGAGTTCATCGAGGACCAGCCGCTGGTCGCCGGTGCGATTGCCCTTGCGGTCGGTGCGGCCCTTGCCGGCGCCCTGCCGCGCACCCGCCGCGAAGACGAGCTGCTGGGCCAGACCCGCGACGAGCTGTTCGACGAGGCCGAGCGCATCTTCCAGGAAGAGCGTGAAAAGGCCGAGCGCGTGGCGCAGGCCGCACTCTCCGAGGCCAAGACCATCGCCGAGGAAAAGCGCGACGCCATTGACGGTGCCGCCCCCGGCAGCAAATCGGCCATCGAGGCCGCCGCTGACGAGGTTCGTGACGCCGGCAAGCGCGTCGCCGATGCCGCCAAGTCCAAGGCGGAAGAGGAAGACCTCGGCAAGCCGAAGGCCGGAGCCGATGGCTGAGGTCCCTGGCCGCAATGCCACCCGGCCGCGCGACATTCCGTTGCGCGGCTGGAAAATGATCTTCCTGCGCGCCTGGCGCAAGGTGAACGAGGACCACGTCGGCCTGATTGCGGCCGGCGTGGCCTTTTACGGTTTGCTGGCGATGTTTCCGGCAATTACCGCGCTGATGGCGATTTCCGGGCTGATCTTCGACCCCGAAACATTCACCGGCGAGCTGGAAACGGTGACCGCCTTCATGCCACAGAACGTGGCCGAGATCGTCCTGGGCCAGGCCATCGAGGTCGCTGGCAGCCAGGAGGGCGGTCTGGGACTTGCTGCCGTCTTCGGCATCGCCGTGGCGCTTTATTCAGCGTCCAAGGGCGTGGCGAGCCTGATCGAAGGCATGAACGTCGCCTATAACGAGCCCGAGACCCGTGGCTTCATCAAGCTGACCCTGACCAAGCTGGGGCTGACCTTCATCCTGCTGGTCGGCCTGATCGCCGGTCTGGGCGCGGCGCTGATCCTGCCCGGTATACTGTCGATCGTCTCGCTCGGCCCGCTGACCGAGATGATCATCGGCATGTCGCGCTGGGCGATCCTGCTGGCAATGACCATCGGCGGCATCCTCGTGCTTTATCGCACCGCGCCCGACCGCGAGTCGGCGCGCTGGATCTGGCTTTGGCCCGGGGCCGTACTGGCCTGCGTCGCCTGGATTTCGGCGTCCTACGGGTTTTCGGTCTATGTCGAGAACTTCGGAAGCTACAACGAGAGCTTCGGGACACTCGCCGGGGTGATCGTGCTGCTGATGTGGCTTTGGATCTCCTCCTACGTGCTGCTCTTTGGCGCCGAGATCAACGCCGAGGCCGAGGCCCAGGTCCGCCCCGACACCACCACCGGCCCCGGGATGCCGCTGGGCATGCGCGGCGCGGTCAAGGCCAACGAACTGGCCGGCGGGACGCAGCCGAAGACGCGCGACGCCTGAGCGTCAGGCCGGAATTTGAGAAGCTGGAACGTCGGGGCCTTCGGGCTCCGGCGTTTTTTGTTCGGGCAGTGGGTTTCTGGCAGCTTTCGATCGGCTGGCGCGTTCGTGCGGACGGGCGGTGGGTGGTCTTTGATGGGGGCGTTGTGCCTGTGGCGGAGGGGGGTGGGGGGCTTTGCCCCCGTCCTCGCGGGGCGAGGACTCCCCCAAGGGTATTTTCGGCAAGAGGAAGCAATAGAGGCGTAGGCGAGTCAGTCGGGGAGGGACGGGACTCTATGTGGGCCTTCCTTTCGCGGTCTGTGAACTTGTGGGTGGGGATTGCCGGGAGGGCGCGGATGGCCAGTTGCTGGCAGAGTTGCTTCAATGTGGCGCTGAGAGACGCGGCGACATCGCGCAGGGTGGCGAGGCTCTGATGGATAGGGTTGAGACGGGTGTGCGTGAAAGAGCCTTTCTGCCGCTAGAGTGATGGTAACCAGACAAGCGGTCATTGAGCGTCTGGGGGTCTAACCTCAACCCACGTTGCCTACCCTCGCATAAGAAAAAGCCCGCCAAGGGGCGGGCTTTTCCGTTAGACTGGTGAGTGAAGTTTAGCCTTCGTAATCCGGCATTGCTTCGAGCTCTTCCTCGGTCATCGAGATGTAGACGCGGATGTCGCCGCCATCGTCGGTGCGCAGGATGTCGATCTGCGACAGTTCCAGCTCGACCGGCTTTTCGCCGAGGCCGAGGAAACCGCCTACGTCGACGATCACCGATTTGACTTCGCCGCCGTCGGTCAGGATCAGCTCGGACACTTCGCCGATGCGCTCGTCGTTGCTGTCATAAGCCGGAGCGCCGGTGAGGTTTTCCGAAGTCAGTTCTTCCATCGGGGCGTTGGCATAGCCTTCGCGCTCGACGAGGCCGGCACCGTAGCCCACACCTTCGTTCATCTCTTCGTTCACTTCGGCGTCAACCTGGGTCGAGACGACCTCGGCTTCGGCTTCGGCTTCCTTCATCTCGCCTTCGACTTCGGCTTCGGCCTCTTTCATTTCGCCTTCGACCTCGGCCTCGGCTTCCTTCATTTCGGTCTCGACTTCAGCCTCGGCCTCTTTCACTTCGCCTTCGACTTCGGTCTCGGCCTTTTCCATCTCGGCTTCGACGTTGGCTTCGGTCTCGGCCGCTTCGGTTTCGGCCTCCATCTCGGCGTCACCTTCGGTGCGCATCATGCCTTGGTAGGCAGGTGCTTCTTCCAGGGCCGAAACAGGGGCGTTCAGGACCAGGAAGAAGTCGCTGGTGTCATCGGGGGTGGCGTCGTCCGACACGAAGCGGACAGAGCCCATGTCGACGGCAACGCGGTTTTCGCCGATGCCGAGGAAGCCGCCGATATCGACGAGAACAGAGTCGACCTCGCCTTCGCGGGTCAGGACGATGTCGTGAATTTCACCGATGTCGTCCCAGTCATCCTGCAGCCCTTCCACCGACTCGGCATCATTCTCTGCGCGGTACACACGCATACCAATAAAGTCGGAGGCATGGATTGCGTTCGGGTCAGTTTCGGCACGGAACATGCCGTCATTTTCCTGTGCCATGACGGTGCCGCTGGTCGCTGCAACGAGGGCAGTGGAAATCAAAAGCCGTTTCATAATCTCGGTCTCCTTGTAAGAACCATGTGGAGCGCTGCTGCGCGCCTGATGGACAAACGTGCGCCCTGCAGACAGGTTCCCGAAAGTTGAAAGAAAACTGCGAAATTCGACAAAGTTTTTTCGTGTCGCCGGCCAGGCGTTCATCTGGCATTAATTCTTTGGTTTCAATCTGGTGGACATGACTGAAGGACCGCCTGATCGGCGATCCCTCCGGTCTTGTTGAATGTCGGTTTCGGCCCTGGCGGGCGGGCCATTTTATCCCAGAAGTCGCCCGCCGATCAGCCAGCCGAGCCCGGCATATGGCACCAGCGCGAGGAGGAAGAAAACCCCGTCCCGGGTCAGCAATGACAGCGCCAGAAGGCTGACGCCGATGGCCGCCACCGAGGACGAAAACGGGATGAATTCGAGGAAGGGCATGAGCGCCCCTGAGATCAGGCTCAGGATCACCGGAAGGTATATCAATGGCCGGTGAAACAGCACCGAAAGACGGTTGTGGGTATGCCGGTCAACCCAGGAAATCACCGAGCGCGAAGACTTCAGCGCCTTGGTCAGTGCCTTGCCGTCGACCTTCTGCCGCAGCAGCCGTTTCGGCAGCCAGACTTCGTCGACGCTGATCAGCAGTTGAAAGGAGATGATGGCAATCGCCACGCCACAGACCATCGAGACCCCGGGAACGCCCGACAGCGGCGTCGCGCAAAGCAGCGCCGGCACCAGCAGAAGCGGCAACAGGCTGCGTTGGCCGACCGCATCGACGATGGTCTCGACCGAGACCTTCTCGCGGTCGCTGACCGACAGGATGCTGTCTGCCAGTTCACCGAGGGTTCTGGGCTGCCGTGCCGTCACCTGCCTGTACCTCCTGGGGGGTGTCCCTTCTGCCGGGCCAACCCGGCGACCGGGTCATTGTTCCCTCTGTTTCGGAGAAGGTTCCCGGGTGGCGAAAAACAGCTGTTGCGGAAGTGTCGCACAGGCCCACGACGAGCGGTCATCCGCCCGTCGATGGAACAACCCGGAGGCTGTGCTGTTTAGCCCCTGAGCAAGAGAGATAGAATGAAGCCGTGGAATATCAAAATGCCAGAAAAAGACTACGATAAAGAGGAGTGGCTGCAGAGCCAGATAGATACCAACCTGATGCGTATCTACAGTCAGCCCTGCCAGAGCAAGCTGCCTGACCGTATGGCGCACCTTCTGGAGAAGCTGCGCGAGAAAGAGGCGGCCCGCCAGCACTGAGCCGGCCGTCTCTTCCCCCGATCCTGTCCTTTGAAATTGCCAGAGCGCGCCGGTGAGCCACCGGTGGGCTGCGGCCCCGGGGGCGCACCGCCGCCCGACCTCCCCCCCCCCAGACATTTCGGAATGACCCGCCGGTCTCGTGCAGATCGCGCAGAGCCCTGGCCTCTTCTCGGAACACTTGCCACCACCTGACTGTTTATCAAGCAGTTACCCGCAAGTGAGGAAGGAGAGGTCCATGTTGTATTGGGCGTGGATGTTTTTGATCGTGGCGGTGGTCGCGGGCCTGTTCGGCTTTGGCGCCCATCCTTCGGCCTCGACGGCCGTCGCCCAGGTCCTGTTCTACCTCTTCAGCGGGTTCTTCGTGCTGGCGCTGATCCTGCGGGTCATCCGGAACCGCAGCCGCAGCCGCACCGCCAGCGACGAAAAAAAGGCGTCCTGACCGGGTCAGGACGCCTTGCAAGGTAAAGGTAGGTGTTACGCTTTCAGCGTTTGGGTACTGGAGAAGAACATCGCCTGGCTGACCGCCGATTGCACCTGCTCCTCGGTATAGGGCTTGGCAATAAGGAAGGCCGGTTCCGGCCGTTCGCCTGTCAGCAGACGCTCGGGGAAGGCGGTGATGAAGACAACCGGCACTTCGCCCAACTCCGAAAGGATATGGTTGACCGCGTCGATACCCGAGGAATTGTCGGCCAGCTGGATGTCGGCCAGCACCATGTCGGGCGGATCGCGGCGCGCAAGCGCGATGGCTTCGTCGCGGGTGCGGGCATTGCCCGTAACCATGTGGCCCATGCTCTCGACGATGGCCGAGATGTCGAGCGCGATGATCGCCTCATCCTCGATCACCAGGATACGGCCGCGGATGACGCCGGACATTTCGTTGCGCGCGATCACCACCAGTTCGGCGGCCTCTTCCTCTGACACGTCGAGAATGCAGGCGATGTCGGGGATCGAGAAGCCCTCGATCGAATGGAGCAGCAGCGCCTCGCGGGTGTTGGCCGTCAGGCCGGAGAGGCGCCATTGCGCACGCGCTTCGGGCGAGCTGTCTTCGTCGATCTCTTCGACCGGCGAGCCGGAGGATGCCCAGATGCCATGGAAGGTTCTGAACAAAGCCACCTTGGGGTGTTGCGCGCCCTCGAGAACGCTGTCATCAGTCAGCAACGCCTCGAGCGTCGCCGCGGCATAATGGTCGCCAGTCTGCTGATTTCCGGTCAACGCCCGTGCATAACGACGCAGGTACGGCAACTCGGTGGCGATCTGCCCGGTCACGTCGGTCTGGGTGTGGCTTTCAGTCATGTGGTCCTCGAAAAATTTGATGCGCTGGGAACAAAAACGCATAACTCGATGTTATGTTCCAGCCTAGGTGCGAAAATGCATCCACGTGGGGACGATTATTCTGAAGGGCATGATGGCAAATAACAGCAAAACAACCAAGCTTGATCGGCAAATCGATGAAAACTTGCGGCGCGTCTACTCGGACCTGTCGGAAGAACCTCTGCCAGATCGTTTCTCTCAGCTTCTCGAAAAACTGCGTCAGCAGGAAGAAGCCAAAACCGGGGCGCCGCAGCCTGAAGGTGACGCGTGACCCAGACCAAGGACCCGAGAGACGAGCTTGTAGAGCATCTTCCCGCCATGCGGGCTTTTGCCATGAGCTTGACACGCAACAGTGCAGCAGCAGACGATCTGGTGCAGGACGCAGTGGTCAAGGCCTGGTCGAACTTTGACAAGTTCAAGACGGGAACCAACCTGCGCGCCTGGTTGTTCACCATCCTGCGCAACACCTATTATTCACTTTATCGCAAGCGCAAGCGCGAGGTCGAAGACCCTGATGGCATCATGGCCGGAAAGCTGTCGGAAAAACCGGCGCATGACGGTCACCTGGCGATGGCCGACTTCCATGTCGCCTTTGCCAAGCTGAGCGACGAACAGCGCGAGGTGCTGATCCTCGTCGGCGCCGAGGGGTTTTCATACGAGGATGCAGCCGAAATGTGCGGCTGCGCGGTCGGCACGATCAAGAGCCGTACTAACCGGGCGCGCAAGCGGCTTGCAGAGCTGATGGAGCTCGATGATGACGACGATTTCGAGATCACGGATGCGGCGACGCTCGCTGTGGTGACCGGGAAACCTGCTGCATGAGTGAAACCAGTTCGCTGGCACGGCGCCGTTTCAAACGGCCCGGGCTGGCCCTTCAGCTTGCCTTTGTATTGAGCCTGGCGATCCTTCCGCTCGGGCTCATTTCCGTTTACCAGACCTACAAGCTCATCGAGGAGCGCCAGAGCCTGTCGGGCTCGGCGCTGCTCGAAGAGACCCAGCAGGCGGTCTCGGTCGCGCGCAACGTGATCAGCGCCGCGGCCAGCACTGCCGAGACGCTGAGCGTCACCATGCCGGTGGTGCGCGAGACGCCAGAGACCTGCGACGCCGTGCTGGCGCGCATCGTGGCGCAGAACCGCGACTTCATCTTCGCCGGCTATGTCGACAATCGTCAGGGGCTGATGTGCAGCTCCGATCCTACCCTCGATCCTGCCGGCATAACCGCGCTCGAGACCGAGCTGCGCAATCCGGCGCCCGGTCTTTTTGTTCGCTCGCTGGGCTTTCTGGCTGGCCGGGCCACGCTGAACGTGACCGTGCCGGTGATGGAATCCGGCGTATTTCGCGGCACGGTCTGGGTTTCGGTGCCGCTGGTCGACCTGAACGCCGCCCTGCGCCGCGCCGCGCCGGATGTCGAGCTGGTGCTGTTCCAGCCCGGCGGCGAGGTTCTGGCCACCGAGGAATTCACCGACGACCGCCGCAGCGTGCTGCCCACCGAAGGTGCTCTGGATGAGCTGGCCCAGCGCGGCCGCCACACCTTCCGGGGCCACAACCGCGCCGGCGACCTGCGCGATTTCGCCGTGGCGCCGATTGTCGAGGATGCGGTCTTTGTGCTGGGCAGCTGGGCGCCGCGCCATCAGGGCCTGCTGGTGACCAATTACGCCGAGACGCTGGCGCTCTATTTCCCGATCTTCATCTGGGTGATTGCCATCGCTGTGGCCTATGTCGGCGTGCATCGTCTGGTGATCCGCCACATCCGCCGACTGCGGTCGTGGATGCGGCTCTATGCCCAAGGCCAGACCGATTTCGCCAATGCCCGGCTCGACAGCCCGCCGCTCGAGGTCGAATATGTTGCCGATGCCTTCCGCGCCATGACCGAACGGCTGAGCGAACAGGACCGGCGGCGGCAGGAGGACCTCGAGGAAAAGACCGTTCTGCTGCGCGAGGTGCACCACCGGGTCAAGAACAACCTGCAGCTCATCGCCTCGATGATGAACATGCAAATCCGCGCCACCTCGAACCCCGGGGCCAAGCATCTGCTGCGGCGGGTGCAGGACCGGGTGATGGCGCTGTCGGCGATCCACCGCTACCTCTACATGGCGCGCAAGCTGTCGATGGTGCGGGCCGACAAGCTGCTCGAGGACATCATCGAACAGCAGGTGGCGCTGGGCTCGCTCGACGAGGCCGGTCACAGCATCGCGGTCTCGACCAAGCTCGACCCGATCGAGATCTCGCCAGACCAGTCGGTGCCGCTGTCGCTGCTGGTGGCCGAGGCCGCGATCAACGCGGTCAAGCATTGCGATGTCGACAAGGACACCCAGGGCGCCTGGATCAACATCGCCCTGCAAGAGACCGTGCCCGGCACGATCCAGCTCAGCGTGGTGAATTCGCGGGTCAAGCACGAGGGCGAGCGCGTCCAGCCAGAGGGCACCGGCCTCGGCTCGCGGCTGATCGAGACCTTTGTCATCCAGCTGAACGGCACGCTCGAGACGGTGCAGGAAGACACCCGGTTCGAACTGCATGTCACCTTCCCGCTGGCCTGGCACAAGGAACCCGACGACTAGGCGGGAAAACTTTCCGACCCGAGCGGGAACCTGCCGAGCGACCCGGGCGTTCGTTCGGCAGGGCATCACCACGGGAAGGGACCCATCATGACAGAGATTACCGGAATTGGCGGCTTCATTCTGCTTGTGCTCGACGTCTGGGCCATCGTCTCGGTCGTGGGCTCGCGCGCCTCGACCGGCAAGAAGGTGCTCTGGGTCCTGCTGATCCTGCTGCTGCCGCTCCTCGGCTTCATCCTCTGGCTCATCTTCGGCCCGAGATCGGCGCGCACGTGACGCGGGCCCCGGCCCGACCCGACAAGAGGCAGCCATGACCGAGCTTACCTGTGACGTGGCCATCATCGGCGCCGGCACCGCCGGGCTGGCCGCGCAGCGCAGCGCCAGCGCCGCCGGCGCCAGCACGTTGCTGATCGATCCGAGCTTCAGCGGCACCACCTGCGCTAGCAACGGCTGCATGCCGTCCAAGGTGCTGATCGCCGCCGCCGACGCCGCCCACGCGGTGCGCGAGGCCGAGGTCTTCGGCATCTCCGCCACGCCCGAGATCGACGGCAAGGCAGTGATGCGCCGGGTGCGGGCGCTGCGCGACCGCTTTGTCGGTGGCGTGAAGGACAGCATCGCCGATTTGCCAAAGAACGTCAGGATCGAGGCTCGCGCGCGGTTTGACGGACCTGACACGCTGCGTCTGGACGACGGTCGCCGGGTGACGGCGCGGGCGGTAGTGATCGCCACCGGCTCTTCCGCCGCGGTGCCCGAGGCCTTCGAGGCGGTGTCCGACCATCTCCTGACCAACGAAAACATCTTCGAGATGGATGACCTGCCCCGGTCGGTCGCCGTGCTGGGCGCCGGTCCCATCGGCATCGAACTGGCCCAGGCCCTGCATCGCCTCGGCGTCGAGGTTGCCGTCTTTGACAAGGGCGACGGCGTCGCCGGGCTGCGAGACAAAGCGGTGAGCGACACCCTGCGCGACCTGCTGGCCGCAGAACTGCCGCTCTATCTCGGCACCGAGCCCGAGGTCACGCCGGCCGAGACGGGCGTCAAGGTCAGCTGGGACGGCCAGAGCCGGCGCTTCGACCGGTTGCTGCTGGCGGTGGGGCGTCCGCCCAACCTCGACGGGCTGGACCTGGAGAAGACCGGCATCGCGCTCGACGATCGCGGCACGCCCGAGTTCGACCCCCAGACCCTGCGCTGCGGCACCTCGGCGATCTTCATCGCCGGCGACGCCAACCAGGACCGGCCGCTGCTGCACGAGGCGTCGCACGAAGGCCGGATCGCCGGCAAGAACGCCGTTACCTGTCCCGAGATCAAGCAATTCACCCGCCTCGTGCCCTTTGTCCTGACGTTTTCGCGGCCCGAGGCGGCGGAGGTCGGCACCATTCCCGAGCCCGACGATCCCGATCACATCTCGGCCGATGCGCCCTATGACGATCAGGGCAAGGCGCGGGTCGAGCACCGCCTGGGCGGGCTCTGCCGGATTTATGCGCGGCGGTCCGACGGGCTGCTGACCGGCGCCAGCCTCTGTGCGCCGGACGGCGGGCACCTGGCGCATCTGCTGGCGCTGGCGCTGGAATGCGGCATGACGGCGAACGACCTGCTGAGCATGCCCTACTACCATCCGACGCTCGAAGAGGGTCTGAAACCGGCGCTGCGCGCGCTTTGCAAGGCCTCTGGCCGCGACGGGCCGAACATCCGCGAGGACGATGCGTTGCAGGGGCTGTAGGCCCCTGCGCGCTACCTAATCCAGGCGTCCATCGGGCCATAGCTGCCGCCGATCGGACCGCGCGGCACCGCCAGCCCGATCAGCAGGAGACCGGCGAGGATGCAGGTCAGATAGGCCATCCAGGTGCCGCCGGTGACCAAGGGCACGAAGATCAGCACCACCCCGATGATCACGTTCAACCCCCGCGCCAACCGCATGACCGAGGCCAGCGCCGTGACCGAGACGGTCAGCGCCAGCGCGCCGCAGATGTGGACCGCCGGGGCGACCGGGCTGTCCCAGCTCAGGTAGAGCGGCGAGAGCATCAGCCAGAGCGCCACGCCGATCGACGCCGCCAGCGACCAGGGCAGGGTGACCCCGCCGGTCAGCATGTCGCGCAGGATGGCGCTGGGCGGGCGCTCGAAGGGTGCGGCGTTCAGGGTGCCGCTGCCCTCGTCGGTGTCACCGGTAAAGAACACCAGCAGCCAGGGCCGACCAGCGCGGTGGCGGCGGATCAGGAACTGGATCGTCGCCACGATCTCGTCGACGGCATAGGGGATCTGCAGAAGCATCGCCCCGGCTGCGATCAGCGCCAGCGTCGAATAGGTGCCGATCACGATCGGCTGGATCATGATGAAGAAGATCGACACCGCGCCCAAGGGCACGATCATCACGCCGAAGAGCACCGTCAGCCAGGGCATCGTCCGCCAGCGCTTGGCCGAGCCGATCAGCCCGACCAGGATCTCCAGCGCATAGGTCAACGCGCCGAGCCCGGCGTCGGGCACCGGCCAGGCCTCTGACACCTCCGAGGTGATGATTTGTTCGGTACCGTTCTTGCCCGGCTCGCTTCCGGCAAAGAACGGCTCCCAGACGCTGTCGATGCTGCCCAGCTGATAGGCCGTCAGGTAGCGCGAGACCAGCAGGCCCACCACCGCCAGCAGGATCACCGGCAGCCGCTGGAACCAGTCCGAGGGCGAATAGCTCCAGCCCTTGGGGATCACCGGCCCGGTCTGCGAGGCCGCGGGCGAAACGCCCGGGGCAGGGGGCAGGCCCAGGGCAAAGCCCACCGCCAGCAAGCCGGTCAGCGTGGCGTTGACATAGGCCGCGCCGTTTTCCGTCCAGAAGACCAGCGGCGCGAACATGATCCAGCAGCCTACGGCGGCGGCGGCAAAGCGCGCATGCGGCCATTGCCAGGACAGCGAGATCAGGCCCAGCAGGCAAAGCGCCAGCCCGGCGATCACGTCGCTGACCGCCAGCCAGCTGTCGCCATAGCCCAGCAGCGGCGGCGAGGTCAGCAGCCAGAGCCCCAGACCGAAGTTGGCCCAATGTGCCCAGAGGTTGGCGCGGTGCTGCCTGCGGTAGTCCTGTTCATGGGCAGCCCGCAATGCTTCGCAATCGGCGCCAGCCTCCCTGGCCGAGCGCAGCCAGACCGGCGTGGTAATGCCGTTGGCGCGGTACCAGTCCACCGGATCGGCCTTGAGCGCCGCCACCATGGGTTTGAGCCCGTCGAGAATGTTGTGCTTCGGCGTCCAGTCCAGCAGCTCCTGCGCGCGCGAGATGTCGAGCGCGTAGTGATCCGATGAGAGCTCGATCATGAACGGCCGGATGAAGGGCTTTTCACCTTCGTCGAGCGCATCGGGAATCGGCTTTTCCGCCGCGACCTCGACCTTGGCCCCCAGCTTGGCGATCGGCTTGGGCAGCGTCAGCGTGCGCCAAGTGTCCTCGCCGTGGATCAGCCCGCCGATCTCGTCCTGCAGCCGCGCGTAGCTTACCGCGTCGGGCTCGCCGGCCAGCACAACCTCGACGCCCTCGATCCGGTCGCGCCGGTCGACGGCCTTGGCAAAGAGATCGAGCATGTCATCGAGATGGATGAAGGCCTGCCCGGCCTGGGTGTCGCCGGCATAGACATGCGACTTGACGTGGCGCTCGTAAATTCGCGCGATCTGATGGCTCAGCGTCGGCACCGCGGTCTTGTCGTCATAAAGCCCCGCCAAGTGCAGCAGCAGCACCGACATGCCGGGGTTGGTCTTCGGCGCGAGATCGCGGATCAGTGCTTCGGTCTCGGCCTTGGACTTGGGATAGGCCCAGCCGGGGGCCAACGGCGTGGCCTCGGAGATGCGTTCGCCGGGTCGGCCGGGGGCGTGCACCAGCATGGTGCCGGCATAGATGAAATGCGCGACCTCGAGCCCCTCCAACCCCTTGAGAAGGTTGCGCGTCCCCTGAACGTTGACCTTGTCGTACATCGGGCTTTCGCGGCCGGAAAAGTCGAAATAGGCGGCGAGGTGAATCACCGCCGCCAGCCTGCCGCCACTGGCCTCACGCACCTGCTCCATGGCCTGCAGAACCGACCCCTCGTCGGTGATGTCGAAGCCGAAGATGTGTTCGCCCTCGGCATTGTCGGGCAGGTCGAGGCCCAGCACGTTGTAGCGATCCGAGAGCTTCTCGGTCAGGGCGCGGCCGATGCGGCCGGCGGCACCGGTGATCAGGACGGTCGGTTTGTCGGGCTCGGTCACGGCTACTCCCCTCGGCCTTTGGTTGTGCTGCGCGTCACCGGGCCAACGCCCCGCCAAGGGCTCTGTTCCCCCTGAAAGGGGGCCGGGCGAGGGAACCGGCGGGCGCGGGGGCGCGTTGGCCCGGTGAAAGGAGAGACCCATGGACAGTCTGATGCTGATTTCGACCATGCTGACGGCGACGCTCTTTGTCACCGCCGTCATGATCCCGGCCAAGGTCCGCCAGAACGGCGGCCGGTAATCTCTGACCGGAGACCGTGACAGGGCGCTTGTCCGGCAAGCGGCCTCCGGCTATCCGCGCGACAGGCGCGTGATCTGGTACAACCTCGAACATTTCAGGAGGCCCTCATGACCTTTCAGCACAAGCTCAGCCCGTCGCGGGGCAAGGGGAGCCCCGACGTGATCGGATTTTACGAACCCGACACCGGCAGTTGCCAATACATCTGCATCGATCCCGCCACCAAGAAGGCGGCGCTGATCGACATCGTGCAGGAGTTCGACCCGGAAAACGCCAGCACCCGGTTCGACAGCGCGGAATGGGCGCTCAAGCAGATCAAGGAGCGCGAGATGTCGCTCGAATGGATCCTCGACACCCATCCCCATGCCGACCACCTGATGGCGGCTTATTTTCTGGCGCAGAAGACCGGCGCGCCGATGGCAATCGGCGACAAGGTGCACGAGATCGCCGAGCTCTGGGCCGATCTCTACAACCTACCCGATGCCTTCCACCCCGAGCGCGATTTCGACCGGCTGTTTGCCGATGGCGAGACGTTCAAGCTGGGCGAGCTGGACTGCAAGGTGCTGCTGTCGACCGGCCATACGCTCGGCTCGATCAGCTACGTGATCGGCGACGCGATCTTTGCGCATGACACCTTCATGATGCCAGACGCCGGCACTGCGCGATGCGATTTTCCCGGCGGCTCGGCCTCCGAGCTCTATGACACGCTGATGCGCCTGCTCGACCATCCCGACGATCACCGGATCTTCATCGGTCATGACTACGGCAGTGACGACCGCGAAGAGCCGGCCTGGGAAAGCACGGTCAAGGAGCAGCGCGAAGACAACATCCACATCGGTGGCGGCGTCTCGAAGCAGGAATATGTCAAGAAGCGCGAAGAGCGTGATGCCACGCTATCGCTGCCCGAACGGATGCTGCACGCACTGCAGGTCAACCTGCGCGGCGGTCGGCTGCCGCCCGCCGAGGATGACGGCAACGTCTATTTCAAGATCCCGGCCAACCGGCTGTAACCAGACGCGCTTTCCAAAAGAATGACGCACCGGGGGCCCTCCCAGGCCTCCGGTCCAGTCCTGCGTCACCGATCCGCCCGGCGCGACCGGGCAGAAAGGTGACAAACCCCTGATACAGCGCGAGATCAAGGAACCTTTTCACTTCGGGCTGCGTTGGGAATTCAGAGGGTCGAAGGGCCGCTAACCTCAAAGGGAGACTACAAAATGCACAATATCATCTACATCGTTGGTCTGGTCGTGATCGTTCTGGCAATCGTGGGCTTTGTCCTCTGAGCCAGTCGATGTGACATCGGCGCATGGCGCGGGCCAAGGCTCCGCCGCTTGCAGAACCGCTGATCTTTCAGCCCCTGCGCGCCAAACACGTCTTTAGGTAGCAAGACCACGTCGGACCAGTGACACCCTCATCGGTGTCCGGTGGGATGAGGCTTGTTGTGTGTTCGGGGAAGGTTATGAGAGCCAAGGAAGACATTGTCGAAATGATCCCGGCTCTTCGGGCTTACGCCTGGGTGTTGACGCGCCGCCACGAGGATGTGGACGACCTGGTTCAGGACACGCTTGTGAAAGCGATCGACAAGTTCGATCAATATCAGTCGGGCACCAATCTGCGTGCCTGGCTGATGACCATCATGCGCAATACGTTTCTCAATGGTGCCAAGCGCTCGGCCCGGATGCAGACCGGGGCCGAGGATTGCATTGCCGACACGATCTCGGTGCCCGCCACCCAGGAATGGACCCTGCGCGGACACGAGATGATGGACAAGGTCGCCGAATTGCCCGACCACTACCGAGAGACATTGATCCTTGTGGTAATGCTGGGTGAAAGCTACGAGACGGCGGCGAAAATCTGCGATGTCGAGGTCGGCACGGTGAAAAGCCGGGTCAACCGCGCCCGCAAGATGCTGATGGAAGCGCTGGAAGGCAACGAGCCCGACGGCGTCGAACGCCCCAGGAAATAATCTGGCAAGGCTCAGTCAGAGCTCTTGGCACTGCGTTCGCGCAGCATCCGCTGCAGCTCGCGCGCCAGTTCGACCAGACGCTCGGGGGTTTCTTCCGACTGGAATTCCTCGAGCTTGCGGCGCAATTCCGCATCAAGCGCGGCGTCGTCCTCGGGCAGGTTGTCACGTTGTGTCATTGCATGCCCTTTGGCGGTGCGAAATGCGACGGTTTGCGTCTGCTAGCCCCGCCACCCGGTAAATGTCAATTCACGGTAGCCGCCAGTGCCGCAGGGCACAAGCAATCCGCCCGTTTGCCGGGCGTTGACGGACCTCACGCGGTGCCGTGGTCACACTGGACGGATTTTCAAGGGATTGGCTGGCGGCGCGGATTCGCACCGCGGAAAAAAGCCTGGCTGGCGCGGTTCACGCCAGCCAGGAATAGCCCGCCCGAGAAGGGCATCAAAGGACGGGCTTATCTGTCGCCGCCAAGGGACAAGGAGCGGCCGGACAGATATCGGGGCAGGACGGCACGAGGGTGCCGCCCCGCCGGTAACTCACAGTGACCGGGGCTGGATGCGCAGGTTGTTCTGCACGTGGGTCACGCCGCTGACGTGATCGCAGCAATCTTCCGCCATGCGCTTGGCGCGGCGGCTGTCGACGGTGCCGTTCAGGGTCACTTCGCGGTCCTTCACCGTCACCTCGATTTCGGAGGCATCGACGCCGGGGTGATCGGTCAGGCGGTCGTTCACGTCTTCCTCGATGCGTGCGTCAGAGCGTGCATAGCCTTTCGGCCCGCGGCCCCGGTGGTCGGCCTCGCGCCGCGCCTCGGCGGCGTTGTCGCCGAACCACGAGGCGATCTCGTCGCCGGCCTTGTCCATGAAGTCCCGCTCGTGATGATCCTGCCGGCCATAATAGCGCCGGTCGGCGGCCTCGGGGGCAGCATGCGGGTCGTAGCCGGTGCCACGGCGCATCGGCGGCATGAAGGGGGCGGCGTACATCTGCGGCGCCATGGCGGCCATGCCATAGCCCGGCGGCACCCACCAGCCTTCGGCGCCGCGGGCATAGGGATCGCGGTCGTCGCGGCGGGAATGGTTGCGGCGGTAGAGCTCGTCGCGCGCTTCCTGCTCGGTCATGTCAGTGTCGTGTCTTGCCATAACTTCGCTCCTTTCGGATTGTCGTGCCCGCCAAAGCAACAGGGCGTCTGGCGGGGCAGGTTCCGAGGAAACAGATGGCAGGGCGCTTTGTTCCTGATAGTCTTTTCCGGCGTCAGGCGGCGCCGAAGGCCAGTGTCAGCACAAGGCCGAACATCACCATCAGGCCGGCCAGCATGGCCGGACGCCAGTTCAGCTGCCGCACCTGGCGTTGGCGCAGCGGCGGGCGGCGTCTGACAGGCCTGGCGCGGCTCAGCTCGACCGCTTCGGCATAGCGCACCTGGGCGCGGGTCGGCGGATGGCCGGCGGCCTCGTCATCGGTGCCCAGTGGTGCGGCGGCCGGATCGGGAAAGGCCACCTTGTCGCCGGCGCCGCCATGATCGATGGCGTGGCGCAGGCGGGCGGCCCCGGCGGCATCCGCGCGGGCGCTCTTATCGCTCATTGTTCTGTCGAAATGTGCCATGCCGCACCTCTGCCAGTGATGAATGGGTCCGCCATGTCAACGTGCAAGCGCGCGCAATGTTCCCGCGCGCGACGGAACAAGCACCTGCCCGGGCGGGTTCCCCTGACATGTCCCAGGCCGCACCCCTCCGCCCGCCTCGCTCCGTCGCGCCAGCGTCGGCCCGCCCCTCGCGGGGGGCGCTCTCATGGCGATGACGCAGCCACCCCGCCGCTCGGGCCGGGCGAAACCCTTTCTCGTCGGGCTGAGCCTGCTGGCCATGGTGCTGTTCTGCGTCGTGCTCTGGCAGCTTCGCGCGATCGTGCTTCTGGGCTTCGGTGCAATCCTCTCGGCCATCCTGCTGAACGCCGCCGCCTGGTGCCTGCGCCAGGTGCTGCCGCTGGGCCAGATCGCCGCCGTGGCGCTGAGCGTGGCGCTGCTGGTCCTGATCGGGGTCGGGGCCTTCCTGCTGCTCGGTGCTCAGATCGTCAGCGGGCTTATGGAGATCCGCACCCAGCTGCCCGAGGTGCTGCGCACCATCGACGGCTATATCGACCTCGGCGACGTGGAATCCTGGATCGGCGAAAAGATGGAAGGCCCGATGGAGATGGGCCCGGTATTTGCCGGGCTGACCAACGTCACCTCTGTCCTGATTGCCGTCGGCACCGGCATCGCGCTGGTCTGCGTCGGCGGCATCTACCTCGCGCTGAACCCCGAGGGCTATCGCGAGGGCGCTCTGGCGATGATCCCCGCGCACCTGAGACCGCGGTCGCGCGAAGTCATGGCGGTGCTGGGCCGGGCGTTGCGCGCCTGGCTGGTGGGACAGCTGGTGGCGATGTTCGCGGTCTTCGTGATGACGACGGCGGGGCTCTGGATGCTGGGCGTGCAGACGCCCGTCGCGCTGGGCGCGATTGCGGGCCTGCTGGAGTTTGTACCCTACGTCGGCCCGGTGGCCAGCGCCGTGCCGGCGGTGGCGGTGGGGCTGATGGACGGGCCCACGACGGCGCTCTGGGTGCTGCTGCTCTACCTCGCGGTGCAGCAGATCGAAGGCGCCCTGCTGATCCCGCTGATCCAGCGCGAGGTCGTCGACCTGCCGCCGGCCGTCACGGTGTTCTCGATCGTCGCGCTGGGCGTATTGCTGGGGCCACTGGGGGTGATCATGGCCGCGCCGCTGACCGTGGTCGGCGTTGTGCTGGCGCGAGAGCTCTGGTGCCCGTGGATGAGCGGCGACGACTGTGACACGGACGTCGAGGCCTAATCCTCCGAGGCCCAGTCGTGCAGCCTGTCGATCACGCCGTCGCTCAGCGACTGCAGCTCGTCCTGCAATGCCACGGCGGGGCAGGGCTGTTTCAGCCGTGCCGGGATATCCGCCAGCGAAAACACGTTGGCGCCCTCCAGCGTCTCCAGTTCCTCCCAGGACACCGGCACCGCCACCGGAGCGCCCTTGCGCGCGCGCAGCGAATAGGGGGCCACGGCAGTCGCGCCACGCTCGTTGCGCAGCCAGTCGATGAAAATCCGCCCCTTGCGCTTGGATTTCGACATGGTGGCGGTGTAGCGGTCTGGCGCCTTCTCGGCCATCACATGGGCAAAGGTCTTGGAGAACAGCTTGACCGTATCCCAACCCCGCGTGCGCCTGAGCGGCATCCAGACGTGCACGCCCTTGCCGCCGGTCACCATGGCGCCGGAGGCCAGGCCGAGGTCCTGCAGCCGCGCGCGGAGCTCGAAGGCGGCGTCGCGCACATCCTCCCAGGCCAGACCCTCGTCGGGGTCGAGGTCGAAGACCAGCCGGTCGGGCCGATCCAGCCGGTCGGTGCGTGCGCCCCAGATGTGGAATTCGACCGTGCCCATCTGCGCCGCAGCAATCAGGCTCTCTGGCCGGGTGGCATAGAGGTAGTCCTCGGTCTTGCCGTCGCTTTCCTCGATCTCGATGCGCGCCACCGCGTCCGGCAGGGTGCCGGCGTGTTTCTGGAATAAACAGGCCTCGCCCAGGCCGCCGGGGCAGCGATAGAGCGACAGCGGCCGATGCGACATCAGCGCCATCATCCGCTCGCCGACCCGGGCGTAATGCTCCGCGATATCGAGCTTGGTGCAACCCGCATCGGGAAAGACCTGCCGGTCGGCGCTGGTGATCTTCTGGCCCAGAACCATCTGTTCCACGGCGCTCTCCTTTCCGGTCTCAAGCTGCACCTCGTCCGGTGTCTTGTCCTCTCGCAGCCCCTGAAAGCTGCCGTGGCGCACATGGCCATCGGCGGTGAATTCGGTGAACTCGACCTCGGCCACCAGGGCCGGGGTGACCCAGTGGGCGTCTCTCGCCACATCCTTCGGCACCTCGACAAAAGGCGGGGTCTTGCGCGGCTTCATCGCCTTCGACAGCGTTTCGAAATCCGCCTCGTTGAATCCGGTGCCGATGCGCCCGCGATAGCGCAGCTTGCCGTCTTCGTGAGAGCCCACCAGCAGCGAGGCAAAGGGCCGGCCGGGCTTGTCCGAGGGGTTGAAGCCGCCGATCACGAACTCCTGCCGGCGCGAACACTTGATCTTGCGCCAGGCCTTGGTGCGGCTGCCGCGATAGGGCGCGTCGCGGCGCTTCGAGATGATCCCCTCGGCGCCACCTTCGCAGGCCTGGGCAAAGACCTCCGGCCCGTGGCCCACAACATGCTCGCTCATCCTGAGCGCGCCATCCTTGGGCAATCCGGCCAGCAACACTGCCAGCTCGTCGCGGCGTTCTTCCTGGGGCGCCTTGGTCAGGTCCTTGCCATCCAGCGACAGCAGGTCGAAGGCGATGAAGACCAGATCGCCGCCCTCCGACAGCGCGCGCTGCAGCGAGGAAAAGGCCGAGCCCTCGATCCGCGCCGCCATCACCTCGCCGTCGATCAGCGCGCTGTCGCAGGGCAGGGTGTCAAAGGCATCGGCCAACGGTCCGTAGCGGTCGGTCCAGTCCTTGCCGGATCGGGTGTAGAACCGCGTGCCGCCCTTGCCCAGTGCGGCCAGCGTGCGGTAGCCGTCGAACTTGATCTCGTGGGACCAGTCGTCGCCCTCGGGCGCCTGTTTGTAGAGCGCGGCGAGCTGCACGTCGCGAAAGGCCGGGGCCTTCTTCTTGCGCGGTCGCGCGGCGGGTTTCTCCAGCCCTTCGGCGATTTCCTCCATGCTGCGCCCGGTGCTGATCGAGGTGATGAAATCGCGGGTCAGCGCATCGGCATCCTCGCCCGCCAGGTTATCGCGCTCCTTGATCAGCAGCCAGTTTTCACGCTTTTCTTTGGTGCGCATCCGCACCAGCGCCCAGGCGCCCTGCATCCGCTGGCCGTCGAGGGTGAACTTCAGCTTGCCGCTCTTCAGCCCCTTGGGAACGTCGCCCTCGGGCGTCCATGTGCCGTTGTCCCAGAGCATCACCGTACCGCCGCCATATTGGCCCTTCGGAATGGTGCCCTCGAACGTAGCGTAGTCCAGCGGGTGATCCTCGGTCCGCACCGCTAGGCGCTTTTCGCCGGGGTCGAGGCTCGGGCCCTTGGTGACCGCCCAGCTCAGCAGCACGCCCTCCCATTCCAGCCGGAAATCATAGTGCAGCCGGGTGGCGTCATGCTTCTGCACCACGAAACCCAGCTTGCCGTCGGGCCGCGTGCCTGTGCCGCCGCGCGGCTCCTGCGTCTGGTCGAAGTCGCGCTTGGAGATGTAGTCTGAGAGCTTTTCCGGGGCCTCGGCCATCTAGGACGCCTTCTTCTTGCGCGACCCCTTCTTCTCGGCGGTCTTCAGGCTTTCCTTCAGCGCCGCCATCAGGTCGACCACGTTCTCGCCCCGGCCTTCCTTTTCGTCGCCGGTGGTCACCCGCGGGGTCTTCTTGTTCTTCTGCTTGGCCTCGAGCAGATCGCGCAGCGCCTCGGCGTAGCTGTCGGTGTAGCTCGAGGCGTCGAACGGCGCGGTCTTGCGGTCGATCAGCGAGGTCGCGACCTCGAGCAGCTCCTTGTCGGCCTTGGCGTCCTCGATCTGGGAAAACATCGGCTCAGCATCGCGCAGCTCGTCTGCATAATGAAGGGTTTCCAGGAGGATGCCGTCACCGCAGGGGCGCACGGCGGCAAGGTATTCCTTGCCCCGCATGGTCAACTGGCCGAGCCCCGCCTTGCCCGACTGGCGCAGCGCATCGCGCACCACGCGATAGGCGTCCTGCGCCAGCTCGTCGGACGGGACGAGGTAGTAGGGCTTGTCGAAATGGATCGGCGGGATTTCCGACATGTCGACGAATTGCACCAGCTCCAGTGTCTTCTTCGTCTCGAGCTTGATGGCGTCGAGCTCCTCGGGATCGAGCAGGATGTATTCGTCGTCGCCCACTTCGTAGCCCTTGACGATCTCGTCACTGTCGACCGGGCCGATGCCGGGCACCGACTTCTCGTAGCGGATGCGCTTGCCAGAGGGCTTGTGGATTTGACGAAAGGAGATCCTGGCGGCGCTGCGGGTGGCGGAATAGAGCTCGACCGGGATCGACACCAGCGACAGCCGCAACTGGCCTTTCCAGAGGGCGCGGGGGGCCATGGTCAGGCCCTCCTTGCGGGGCAGGGGGGAACGGAACGCAGGTAAGTCATTGGCCGGACTCCTTTCCTTGCTCAACCGGAACGCTCACGTGATTGTTCCGCGAGGCGCGCGTATTTGAAAAAGAGAAGAAGCGGCAGGGTCTTCTTCTCTTTGGCAAATACGCCAGACCGCCCGTTGCGCTTCGACCGGGTTGAAAGGAAGCGGGACCCGTGGATCAGGCCTCGAGAAAGGCAATCAGCTGCGCCTCTCCGGCGCGCAGCCCGGCGATCTCCTTTTCTGGCAGTTTTGACAACTGCCTTTCACGCACTTCGGGCTCCAGCCGTGCCAGATCGAGCACCTCCGGGTGAATGTAGCTCGATTTGGCAATCGCCGGCGTGTTGGACAGCGCTTCGGCGGCAACCTCGGTCATCTCGGTAATGGTCAGCGGGCCGGGGCGCAGGGCGAGGGCAAAGGCCGCGCGGGTGCCGTTCCAGGTGCGGAAGGTCTTGGCGGTCACACCCTCGCCGCAGATCTCGGCGATGGCGGCGTTCACATGGTCCGATCGGACATTGCGCGGGGTGCCGTCGTCGCCGGTCCAGGTGGCCAGTTCGGCGCCGGGCAGGTCGTGGATGCGCGCCAGCGCCCGCTGCAGGGCGGCACCGCGCAGGGTCTGTTCGACCCGCGTGCCGCCCTTGGCGCGAAAGCGGATCGCGACGTGATCGCTGGCGATGGTGACGTGGCGGGCCTTGAGCGTGGTGGCGCCGAAGGTGCGGTTCTCACGTGTATAGGCCGGGTTGCCGACGCGGATCGAGGCGCGGTCGATCAGCGCCAGCACCGCCGCCACCGCCAGCTCCTGCGATCCCGCCTCGGCCTTGAGTGACCGCGCGATGAAGCCGCGCAGCCGTGGCAGCGCATGGCCGAAGCTCGCCAGCTGGTCGAACTTGCTGGCGGCGCGATGGGCGGCCCAGTTTTCGTGGTAGCGGTACTGCTTGCGGCCCTTGGCATCGCGGCCGGTGGCCAGCAGGTGGCCGTTCTCATGCGGGGTGATCCAGACGTCGCGATAGGCCGGCGGCACCGCCAGCGCAGCCAGCCTGGCGCGCTCGGCCCCGGCGCGGATCAGCGTGCCGCAGGGCGCGTAATAGGCAAAGCCCCGGCCGGCGCGGCGGCGGGTGATGCCGGGCTGGCTGTCGGGATAGTAGATCAGCCCCGGCACGCGGACCGCCGCCGGCGCGCGGACCCCGCCGCCATCAGCCATGCTGTTTCAGATGTGTCAGGGATGCCATCCACACGCCTCCCGCGCCGGTGTGACCTCGATTGCGGAGACAATGCGTGACGGTGGCCTGAGGTTCCCTTGGGCGCGCGCAGGCGCCCCGCCTGTCAGAACATGTCGTCCGGCAGGATCGGCAGGAACCGCGAGAACCGCCGCACCCTTTCAAGCGGATAGGGCACGGCAAACCCCTTGCGCTCGGTCGGCGGCAGATCGGCGTTGGCGGCGGCGGCCGCGCGCCAGGTGGCGGCGCGGGTGATGTCGTCTTCGGTCCCGCCCAGCCAGATCTGCGCGAGCTCTTGTCGCATCGCCGCAATGGTATCCGTGTCGTGAAAGCGGATCGAAGCCTCTGTGTCCCAGCGCAGGGACCGGCCGTTGAGGTTGGCCGAGCCGACGATGCCGGTGTGATCGTCGACCAGCATCACCTTGGAATGCACATAGACCGGCCCGGCGCCATGAATGGCGAGGGTCTTTTCATTGGCGGGACGCGGCTGGGCCGGGGCGATGACGGCGCAGCGCTCGCCATAGGCCGCGTCGATGCGTTCCAGCGCCCTCGTCTGAAGCGCATGGGCGTGGCGCGCGTCCCAGCCCCTGTCGCCGTCAAACAGCACCCGGTCGGCAAAGGCCGGCAGGATGATCACCAGATCGAGCTCGGGGTGTCTGGCGGCCTCGACGAGGGCATCGGCCACGGGCTTGTGCCGCAGGAACTGGGTCTCGATATAGAGGCTGTCGCGGGCGCTTCGGATCGCCTCGAGGGTGCCGTCCTCGATCTCGCGTACCTCGGTCCGGGGGCTGAGCCGGCTGACGCCCGGGCAGGGGGTCGACATGGTGCGGAGCAGCACGGGGCTTTGCGGTGTGTCGGGCGCGTTCCCGGGCTCTTCCATCCGGGTGGCGCTGCTGCCTTCGGGCGCCGCGCCGCATTCGAGAGAGCGGTTCCAGCAATCGACGAAATGGCGCAGCAACGGGCCGCAGAAATCGCCGTCGACCGCCATCGAAACGTCGTGCCAGGTCTCTTCCGGCGGCAGGTCATGGCCCGGCGTGTCGTAGCGACGGTCGTTGATGTCGAGCCCGCCGATCATGCCGCGGCAGGCGTCGGCCACGGCGAATTTCTGGTGCAGGGTCACCGGTCGCAGATGCGCCACGCCCTTGAGCGCGGCCTTTTCCACCGGGGTCAGGCCGGTCTCGTCCTCCTGCTTCAGCTCGGCGATGCGTTTGCTGAGCGTGCCGCGCATCAGCAGCCGCCAGATCCAGCCGGCGACCTGACCATGCGGCGCGCAGAGCACCTGGACATCGCCCTCGACCGCCTCGCGGACATGGTTGGCCGAGCGCCAGGCCAGCCGGTGCAGATCAGGCGTGAAGAAGGGATCGAAATCTGCCAGCAACAGCCGCAGCTTGACGCCGCGCGCGGTGGTTTCCGACAGCAGGTCGGCCCAGGTCTCGAGCCCGCGAGACCGCGGCCCCTCGCCATGCAGACGGGTCGCCGGATCGAAGATCCGGAACGACATGTGAAGCGTCTCTTCCGCCCCCTCCGCCAGCTGTTCGAGCGCCGGAAACCCCTGGGCGGCAGTGATCAGCGGGCGTAACATGGTCAGGCTCTCCTGCGGCGCACTGCGCCCTTGATGTCTTTGTAGGTAAAGGCGCCAAAGAGCTGGCCGAAGGCGAAGTAGCTCAGGCTGCCCAGACCGATGAGTGCCACGAGGGCGGGGTAACGGATGTAGTCCATCGTCAGATAGCGTCCCAGCGCCGCATTCAAGACCCAGAGCACCACGCCCATCGCCAGTGACGCGAGGACAATCCGCCAGATCCGGCTGTGGAACCGTGCGTTGAACTTCACGGTGTCGCCGAACTTGCGGCTGCCCCGGATCAGCAGCCAGACCATGGCCCAGCCGGCCAGCGTGGTGGCGACCGCCGGGGCGATCCAGCCGATGACAAAGGACAGGCCGATCGCGGCCACGCCGTTGACCAGCATCGACCAGACGGCGTAGCGGAACGGGCTTTTGGTGTCCTCACGGGCAAAGTAGAGCGGCTGCAGTAGTTTCTGCAGGATGAAGGCGGGCACGCCCAGGCCATAGATCGCCACGGCGACCGCAATGGCGGCGGCGTCGTCGGGGCCGGTGGCGCCGCGCTGGAACAGCACCGAGACCAAGGGCAGCGGGATCACCACCAGCGCCACCGCGCAGGGCAGCGAGATGATGAAGGCAAACTCCGAGGCGCGCGACAGCGCCTCGCGGGCGCCGGCGTCGTCACCGGCCTTGAGCCGGCGCGACAGGTCCGGCAAGAGCACGATCCCCGCCGCGATGCCAACCACGCCCAAGGGCAGCTGGTAGAGGCGGTCGGCGGCATAGAGCCAGCCCACGGCGTTCTCGAAATGCGAGGCGACCTGCTGGCCGACCAGCAGGTTGACCTGCATCACCCCGCCCGCCAGCGCCGCCGGCAGGGCCACGATGGCCAGCCGTTTCATGTCCGGCGTCAGCCGCGGCCAGCGCCAGTCGATGCGATACCCCGCCCTTCGCACCGCCGCCCAGACCAGCGCCAGCTGGGCGATGCCCGAAAAGGGGATCGTCCAGATCAGCACCTCCGACACCGGCCCGCCCATCAGCGCCGCAATCCCCATGGTAAGGATCACGAAGATGTTGAGCAGAGAGGGCGCGGCGGCGGCGGCGGCGAAATGGCCAGAGGCATTGAGCATGCCGGAAAACAGCGCCGCCAGCGAGATGAAGAGCACATAGGGAAAGACCACGCGCCCATAGCTCACCGTGAGGTCGAAGCGCTCGTTGCCGGCAAAGCCCTCGGCCGTGGCCCAGACCAGTGCCGGCATGAAGACCAGCGACAGACCGGTCAGGCAGAGCAGCACGAAGGCCAGCCCCGAGGCCGCCTCGGAGGCGAAGCCGTCCGGGTCTTCGTCGGCCTCGACGCGCTTGGAGAACATCGGCACGAAAGCGGCGTTGAAGGCGCCCTCTGCGAAGAAGCGGCGGAACATGTTGGGCAGGCGAAAGGCGGCGACAAAGGCGTCCATGACCGGACCCGGGCCGATCAACCCGAGGATCATCACCTCGCGGATGACCCCGAGAACGCGGCTCAGCAGGGTCCATATCCCGACGGTGAAGATGCCGGAGATCAGGCGGATGGGTTTCATGATGTGTTTGGGCCTCGTGCAGGGCGAAAAGGGCTGGCATCGGCTTATCCGATTGGCCAACGCGGCGGAAGGGGGCGGGTTCCTGAGGGGGCGCATGACGCCCGCCGCATGAGCGCCCGCCGCCCCGGACCTGATCCGGGGCCTCCCGGCCAGCCAATACGCAAAAGCCGGACCAGCGGCTGCTCGCGGGGGGCCGCCGCACCCGGGGTTCGGCAGCGCTTTATCTACGCCAAATCCGCAAGACCTGTGAGCGGCGCGCGCACGTCACCCAAGCGGCAGCCCGGTGAGGCGGGCAGCCGCTGGTCCGGCGGCCTGCGGCCTTGGTTCCGGACCGGGGACATAATGTCCGGCCAAAACCAAAAAAACCCCGCCAGTGATGGCGGGGTCAGGTGGATGCCAACACGAGGGAGTGGCACCGGCGGTTTGCGTCTTTTCTGGAGGGTATCTCAGTTGGGCCGGTGGCCCATTTCCGCCCGGATCTGCTGGCGGAAGACGTCGATCGGCACCGATTTGCCATCGCGCTTGATGTGCCAGTAGGTCCAGCCGTTGCATGACGGCGCCCCTTCAAGCGCCGCGCCCACCTGGTGGATCGAGCCGCGCACATCGCCGCCGACCAGCGTGCCATCGGCGCGCACCTTGGCCTTGTGACGCTCGTTCATCGAGAACAGCTCTTCCCCCGGCCGCAGCATGCCGCGTTCGACCAGCTGGCCAAAGGGCACCCGCGGGGCGGCGCGCTTGGAGGCGGTGACTTCGAGCGCCTCGCGCTCGAACTTGCGGATCTTGGACAGGCGGGTCTCGGCGACCTTGCGATAGGCCTCTTCACGCTCGATGCCGATGAAATCGCGGCCCAGCATCTTGGCCACCGCACCGGTGGTGCCGGTGCCGAAGAACGGGTCGAGCACCACGTCGCCGGGGTTGGTCGAGCCGACCAGCACCCGGTGCAGCAGCGATTGCGGCTTCTGCGTCGGATGCGCCTTGTCGCCGGCATCGTCCTTGATGCGCTCGCCGCCGTTGCAGATCGGCAGCACCCAGTCGGACCGCATCTGGATGCCTTCGTTCAGCGCCTTCAGCGCCTCGTAGTTGAAGGTGTACTTGGCGCCTTCTTCCTTGGAGGCCCAGATCATCGTCTCATGCGCATTGGTGAACCGCTTGCCGCGGAAATTGGGCATCGGGTTCGACTTGCGCCAGATCACGTCGTTGAGGATCCAGTAGCCGGCGTTCTGCAGCGCCGCGCCGACGCGGAAGATGTTGTGATAGGAGCCGATCACCCAGATTGCCCCGTTGGGCTTGAGCAGGCGGCGCGCGGCGGCCAGCCATTCGTTGGTGAAGCGGTCATAGGCGGCAAAGGACGAGAACTGGTCCCAATGGTCGTCCACCGCATCGACCCGGGAATTGTCGGGCCTGTGAAGCTCGCCCTTGAGTTGCAGATTGTAAGGCGGATCCGCAAAGATCAGATCGACAGAATTCGCCGGCAGGCTTTGCATCACTTCGATGCAATCGCCGGCAAGAATCGTGTTGAGCGGGAGCTCGAGAGCCCCCTTTGTCTTGGTTTTCGTCTTCATTTTCTGCCTCTGTCCCCGGTGCGTTATCGCACTCATTGGTTGGACACAGGATGAGTCAAAGGCGAATCGTGGTCAATTTCTTTTTTGAATCAAGGGGTTAAGTTTTCCTCTTGATACAAGATATTGTGGACCGGCTTGAAGGAACGTCTATGGTGTGGGGTCACCCCAAGATTTGCCAGAGCCGCCTTGTGGCTTTTCGTCGGGTAACCCGCGTTGGTTTCCCAGCCATATCCGGGGAAGTGTTGCGCCAAATCCCGCATGACATAATCCCGCCTGATTTTCGCCACAATCGAGGCCGCCGCGATCGACACCGAGCGGCTGTCGCCCTTGACGACCGCACGCGCAGGCAGAGTCAGCCCGCGCGGCAGAAGGTTGCCGTCGATCAGCAGGAAGTCCGGCGATTCGGGCAGGGCGGCCACGGCGCGCAGCATGGCGATGTGGCTGGCGCGCAGGATGTTGTGGCTGTCGATCTCCTCGACGCTGGCGGTACCGACGCCGATATGCGCGCAAACTTCCAGCTCTTCCACCAGGGCGCAGCGCCTGCTCTCGCACAAGACCTTGGAATCGTTGAGCCCCACCGGCACCCGTACCGGATCGAGCATCACCGCTGCCGCCATCACCGGCCCGGCCAGGGGGCCGCGGCCGACCTCGTCGACGCCGGCAATCCGCAGGTAACCCTCGGCGCGGGCGAGGTCTTCGAAACTCGTGTCAGGCTGTGTCATGCCTTGGGAGTGGCCCGGCGCGGCGGGCATTTCAAGCAAGAATCACGTCGGTCGCGCGAACCGTCCGCCGCACATAAACCGGGGCGCTCCCGTGAAGGAGCGCCCCGGTGCGGTGCAGGACGCAGGGGCTATGTCCTGCACCTATGCCCGATCGCGTGCGACCATGATCGGGCCTTATCTGTAGTTCGCCACCCGGTAGCCCCGGTCCCGAAGACAGCGCGGGTGATAGCCGACGCGGGTGACAGGGCGGCCGTGGCGCCAGGTTCTGACCTCCATCAGGCAGGCCCGCGGCAGCCAGTCGGCCTGGCGGTAGTTCCGCTGCAGGCAGCGGCTGCCGAACATGCGGACCGGGCCGCGGTGGGTCTCGATGCGCCGCAGGCAATAGGCGGGCAGCGGCACGCGGCGCGCATATCCCTTGCCCTTGCCACGGTCGTAGCCGCGATCCTTGTGATAGGCATGTCGGCCGAACGGATTGGCCGGGTTGAACAGCTGGATCGTGCCGTTACCGATGGAAAAGCCGAATTGGAACCTTTGGTGCTCGGCGGCCGCGGGGGCGGCCACCAGGCTGGTCAGGGCCATGGCAGCGGCCAGCAGGGAATGAGTGAACTTGCGCATCGGGAATGTCCTTTCCGGGGCACCTCTTCGTTGTCTCGTGGGGGTCCGCATCGGGGGATGGATGCAACGGACCGGCGATGACAGGACGGTGCGGCGGAAGGGCCCGGACAGGCAATATCAGGCCGATGTTATCGGATAACGCCGCCCCGAGGCCCTTCATGTTATTGAAAAACACCGCGCGAGGGCGCAGCTTGGGGTCATGAAAAGAACCATTGCATATCTCGCCCTCGCGGCGACCCTCGGCCTGACGCCCGCCTGGGCCGAGGCCGCCTGTCTGGCCGAGTACAAGGCCAAGCGGGACAATCCGCTCGAACTGATCTACGACATTGCGCCGATCACCGGCGACTGTACGATCGAGAACGCCGAAGAGCAGTTGCAGGCCCGGCTGGAGACGCAGGGCCAGACCCTGCTCAAGGTGTTGTCGGTGAACGAGACCGACGCCGGTTGACGCCGACCGCCGCTTCAGGCGTCATGGACCCAGGCTGACCCGGAGACAGATGTGATCGAGACCGACACCAGTGCCGCAGACCTGCGCCGTTCGGGAAGCCGTGTGGTGCAAGGGGGCATCGCCGCCGTGGTGGCGATCCTGGCGCTGGCCGCGATCTTCCTGTTTCTCAACCTGCCAGACGCCAATGCCTTCAATGCCCGGGTCGAGCGCATCTTCGTGGAAAACGACGCGCTGACCAGCGACGCCGAGATCAAGCTGCTGGAAATCCTCGCGCTCTCCGGCACCGCCTTTTCCGAAACGCTGACCTCTTACCGGATGGTGATCTTCGTGCTGCTGGTCTTTGCCGCCGGGCTTTTGGTGGCGACGTTGGTGTTCCTGGTGATGCTGGTCACGCTGAACCGCCGGATGGCGCAGATCGAGCAGTCGGGCATCCAGGTGTCCTCGCTGCTGATCAGCCGCGACGAGAAAACGGTCTACCTCAACAACATGGGCTTCAAACTGACCGACGCCGCGATCGAGACGCTCTGTGTGCTGGCCGAGGCGCGGATGGACGAAGAGGTGCTGACCGGCGCGCAGATCGAGGCGATGATCTCGGGCCGGCTCGAGTCCGATTGCGACGAAGCTGCCGGCGCCACCCGAATCAAGCGGTTGCGCGACGGGCTGGGCAACCAGCTGGTAAGCGCGCTGCTGGTCAAGAACATCGCGCGGCGGGGCTATGTGCTTTCGGTTGGCAAGGATGTGATCCGGGTGTTGTAGGCGGGGCAGGGTGCGTGCGGTTTGTATTTGCGCAGGCCTCCGACCTTTTCTCTATCCAGCAGTTTTCCGTGCAACGCCGCTTCAGGCGCGACCCCAGAAACGCCTCGATACGCGCCCCGGACGTGATCCGGGACCTCCCGGTCAGGCTATGTCACTCCACCAGCAGACCAAGAGGCCCCGGATCAAGTCCGGGGCGCGGTCGCGCCAGCTGGGACATGCGGCGCCATATCCCCACCCCAAACCAGACCCCACCTCCGCTTGAGCCTTCTCCCCCGGCGGTCTATGTCTCGCAGGAGCCATCAGGAGCCCGCCATGCCCGTCTTTCTCTCGACCCAGGAGCCCGATTTCGAGGCAAAGTTCCGCGCCCTGCTGGGGGCCAAGCGCGAGGACAGCCCCGATGTCGACGATACCGTCGCCCGGATCATCGCCGACGTGCGCGCCCGTGGCGACCGGGCGGTGATCGAGCTGACCGAGCGCTTCGACCGGATGACGCTCGACCCCGCCGGCATGGCGTTTTCCGCCGAGGAGATCGAGGCGCAGTGCGCCAAGGTGCCCGATGCCGAGCGCCAGGCGCTGGAAACCGCCGCCGAACGCATCCGCGCCTACCATGTGCGGCAGTTGCCGGAAGACCAGCAATGGACCGACCCCGAGGGCGCGACGCTGGGCTGGCGCTGGACCGCCGTGTCCGCCGCCGGGCTCTACGTGCCGGGCGGGCTGGCGTCCTATCCCTCCTCGGTGCTGATGAACGCCATCCCCGCCAAGGTCGCCGGGGTCGAGCGGCTGGCGATCACCGTGCCGACGCCCGACGGGGTGGTGAACCCGCTGGTACTGCTGGCCGCGAAGATCGCCGGCGTCGACGAGGTCTATCGCATCGGTGGCGCCCAGGCGATTGCCGCGCTGGCCTATGGCACCGAGACCATCGCCCCGGTCGACAAGATCACCGGGCCGGGCAATGCCTTTGTCGCCGCCGCCAAGCGCCGCGTATTCGGCAAGGTCGGCATCGACATGATCGCCGGCCCGTCGGAAATTCTGGTGATCGCCGACCGCGACAACGACCCCGACTGGATCGCCCTCGACCTGATGAGCCAGGCCGAACACGACGAGAGCGCGCAGTCATTGCTGATCACCGATGACGCCGAATTCGGCCGCGCCGTGGCTGCCGCAGTGGACAAGCGCCTCGAGACGCTCGAACGCCGCGCCATCGCCGGAGCCAGCTGGCGCGACTTCGGCGCGGTGATCACCGTGACGGACCTGGACGAGGCGGCGGAGCTGTCCGACCGGATCGCGCCCGAGCACCTCGAGCTTTGCGTCGCCGACCCCGAGGCGCTGTCGCAGAAGATCCGCCACGCCGGCGCGATCTTCCTCGGCCAATGGACGCCAGAGGCGATCGGCGATTACGTCGGCGGCCCGAACCACGTGCTGCCCACCGCCCGTTCGGCCCGGTTCTCCTCCGGTCTCTCGGTGCTGGATTTCATGAAGCGCACGACGCTGTCTCGGATGTCGCCCGATGCGCTGCGCGCCTGCGGTCCCGCAGCCGAAGTGCTGGCCCGGTCGGAAAGCCTCGAGGCGCATGGCCTTTCGGTCACCGCGCGTCTGCGCAAGCTGAACGGGTGAGACCATGGCCATCGTGATCTTTCACAACCCCAATTGCTCGAAATCCCGCGCCACGCTGGAGCTGATCCGCGAGGCCGGGCAGGAACCGGTGGTGGTGCCCTATCTCAAGTCCGGATGGACCAAGCCGCAGCTGCAGGCGCTGTTTGCCGTGGCGGATATCTTTCCGCGCGAGGCGCTGCGCAGCGGGCGCGGCCCGGCCAGTGAACTGGGTCTGCTGGAGGACGGGGTGAGCGACGACGCAATCCTCGACGCCATGGTGGCCCATCCCGAGCTGGTCGAGCGGCCGCTGGTCTGCAGCCCCAAGGGCGTGCGGATCTGCCGTCCGCCCGAGTTGGTCGGCGACCTTCTCTGAGCCGCAAGAGGCTTGATCGGGCGCGGCGCAGCGCCTTATGCTCGGCGCGAGCAGAAGAGCAGGACATGCCATGATCGCCAAAGCCCTGAGCCTCGCCGGCGGCCTCGCCGGTGCGGTGAGCCTGTCGCAATTCCCCGAGTTCTCGCAGCAATACGCCCAACGCTTGGGCGGCGCGGTGGATGAGCTGTCGCGCGTGGTCTCAGAGTTCGACGCCGATGCGGCCGGCCTGAGCCTCAGCCGCGAGGAGGCGCTGTCGCAGCTGGCGCGCGGCGGATCGATGGCGCGGGCGCGCGCTGTGACAATGCAGGCCACGATTGAGCGGCATGACAGGCTCTCGGCCGATCTGCAGGCGCTGGAAGGCGCCGGGCCCTTCACCCGCGCCTATTTCGCCGCGCGGATGACCGACAGCGACATCGCCGAGCGCGCCTGGCAGGCCTACAAGCCGGCGGTGCCAGCGACCTTCGAAGGCGTGACCTTTGCCGGGGTCGGGTATGTGGCCGGGTTGGCGCTGGTCGGCGTGGTGCTGTCGCTCCTGCGGCGGCTGTTTCGCCGCCGCCGCCGGGCGGTGCCGGCCTAGAGCTCGATCTCGTCCTTGCCGGTGACCGGTGCGTCGAGCATCTCCTGCGGGGTCTTGCGGCGGATCACGATATCGCCGTTGGGCATGATTTCCGGCGGGTGATAGGCGCTCCAGTCCTCGACCTCGGTCATCAGCTCGCGCAGGGCGGGACCCATTTCCTGGACGAAGCTGCGCAGGTTGGGCTCGATCTCGCGAGCAAAGCCCTCGAGTTCGCGCAGCGCCGGTTCCATTTCCTCCATCAGCCCGCGAAAGAACAGCTTGGCGCCTTCTTCCATCAGGTTGAAGCTGTCGTCCTCGGTCTCCTGCGCGGCGGCTGGCAGGGCGAGGCAAGCGGCAAGGGCTGAGGCTTGGAGAAACGGTTTCATGGCACGGCTCCATCGCGGCGGGGGTCTTTAGAGAGATAGGATGGACTGGCGGCGCATCCAGAGGTGGGGCGAGGGATTTTGGTGGGGTGGGGTTTGTGTCCTGGCGCGTTAACAGCGGCCAAAGGCCGCCGCCCGTCATGCCGAAGGCATGCCTTCGGCATGACGGGCCGCCCCCGGCATGGCGGTTTGGCGGACGTGGGCGCGTCGGTCTGATGGCTTCCGGGCTTGGCTGGGATAAAGCGCTGATGAACTGAGGGTGGCTCGCCGCACCGCGGCTCGACAATGCACGACTTGTGCATTTGGTCGGCAGATGCCCCTCTTGGGTCTGTTTCCCAAGCGCGTTAACAGCGGCCAAAGGCCGCCGCGCATCGCCGGGCCGCCCCACGGCGCGGCGATTTGGTTGATGTGAGCGCATCGCTCCGATCTCTTCCGGATTTGGCGGAGATAAAACGCTGTCGAACTGACGAGGGCTCGCCGCACCGCGGCCCGACGATGCGCGGCTTGCGCGTTTGGCGGGACAGGGCCCACCTTCCGGCTCAGTGCCGCGAAGGCACCAACCCCTACGCCCGCACAGGCCCCCAGTCGGCCCGCAGCTGGTTGACGATCTGGTCACGCGTCTGGCGATAGGCGGCGAGCTTGGCTTCGCGGGTGTCGCCTTGGGCTGTCGGGTCCATGATCGGCCAGTAATCCACCGTCAGGTGAAAGAACCGCGTCAGCTCCAGCGCGCGGTGCTGCGAGGCCGGCGACAGCGCCACCACCAGGTCGAACGACGACAGCGCCTCGCCCATCTGCTCGAGCTCGTCAAAGGAGCGCGAGCGGTGACGGTCGAGCTCGACGCCGATCTCCTGGCAGACGGCAATGGCAAAGCCGTCGATCTCGAGGTCGTTGCGCACGCCCACCGATTGCACATAGGTCTGCAACCCGTAGAACTTCTTCATGATCCCCTCGGCCATGGGCGAGCGGACGGCATTGTGGTCGCAGCAGAACAGAACGGATTGCGGCAGCGGACGCGTCACCAGGTCAGGCCCCGAAGTGCAGGACGCAGATCAGGGTGAACAGCCGGCGCGCGGTGTCGGTGTCGAGCTCGGCCTTGCCCTCGAGACGCTCCTGCAGGATGCGCGCGCCCTCGTTGTGGATGCCGCGTCGGGCCATGTCGATGGTCTCGATCTGGCTGGCGGGCAGCTTCTTGACCGCGTCGAAGTAGCTCTTGCAGATGTGGAAGTAGTCCTTGACCACTTGCCGGAACGGGCTGAGCGACAGGTGGAACTCGGCCGCCTTCTGGTGGTCTTCGGTGTTCAGGTCGAACACCAGCCGCTTGTCGCGAATGCAGAGCGTCAGCCGATAGGGTCCCGGCGGCACCGCCACGCCGTCGCGGGCAGGCAGGGCAAAGGAGTTCTGCTCCATCAGGTCGAAGAGCGCGACCTTGCGCTCCTGCTCGACCTCGGGGGTGGGCGGCGGCAGGTTGGCGTCGTCCAGGTCAATCGCGATGATACGGCTCATGGGCGCGGGCCTCGGCTTGCGGCGAATCCCACCTGCCTAGCGGAATGCCGGGGCTCGGGCAATCGGTCCGAAAGGACCATGCGCCGGACCCCGGCCCGCATCTCAGGCAGCGCCCTGATAGATCGCGGCGATCCGCTTGACCGCCTCTTCGGGAGGCAGTTCCTCGCTCTCGCCGGTCCGGCGCGACGTCAGTTCGACCACGCCGTTTTTCAGACCGCGCGGCCCCACGGTGATCCGCCAGGGCAGGCCGATCAAGTCCATGGTGGCAAACTTGGCGCCGGCGCGTTCCTTGCGGTCGTCATAGAGCGGCTCCAGCCCCAGCGCGGTGAGCGCGGCATAAAGCGCGTCACAGGCCGCGTCGGCCTCGTCATCGCCCTGCTTGAGGTTGACGATGCCGCAATGGAAGGGCGTCACGCCCTCGGGCCAGATGATGCCCTTGTCGTCATGGCTGGCCTCGATGATCGCGCCCAGCAGGCGCGAGACGCCGATCCCGTGCGAGCCCATGTGCACCGGCACCTTGTTGCCGGCGTCATCGGTGACGGTGGCACCCATGGCATCGGAATACTTGGTGCCGAAGTAGAAGATCTGCCCGACCTCGATGCCGCGCGCGGTGCGGCGGCGCTCTTCAGGAACCTCGTTGAAGATCGCCTCGTCATGGGTCTCGTCGGTGCGGGCATAACGCGAGGTGAACTCTTCCAGCACCGCCTGACAGGCGGCGTGATCGTCATAGTCGATCTCGCGATCGCCGAATTTCAGATCGGTGATCTGGCTGTCGTAGAAGACCTCGCTTTCGCCGGTCTCGGCCAGCACCAGGAATTCATGCGTGTCGTCGCCGCCGATCGGGCCGCTGTCCGCCCGCATCGGGATCGCCTGCAGGCCCATCCGCTCGTAGGTGCGCAGGTAGCTCACCAGGTGACGATTGTAGGCATGCAGCGCGTCTTCCTTGGTCAGGTCGAAGTTGTAGCCGTCTTTCATGTAGAACTCGCGGCCGCGCATCACGCCGAAACGCGGGCGGATCTCGTCGCGGAATTTCCACTGGATCTGGTAGAGCGTCAGCGGCAGGTCCTTGTAGCTGCCGACATGGGCGCGGAAGATATCGGTGATCAGCTCTTCGGCGGTGGGGGTAAAGAGCATGTCGCGGTCATGCCGGTCGCGGATGCGCAGCATCTCTTCGCCGTAATCGTCGTAGCGGCCGCTTTCGCGCCAGAGTTCGGCCGACTGGATGGTCGGCATCAGCATGGCGATATGGCCGGCGCGGGCCTGTTCCTCGTGGATGATCTGCTCGATCTTGCGCAGCACCTTGAAGCCCAGCGGCAGCCAGGAATAGATCCCGGCGCTGGCCTGCTTGATCATGCCGGCCCGCAGCATCAGCCGGTGGCTGACGATCTGCGCCTCGGCGGGGTTTTCCTTGAGAACAGGCAGGAAATAGCGGGAAAGGCGCATGGATATGGGTGTCCTCTGAGGGGCCGGAATGTTCTGGTTTGGCATGGGTTGTGCTGCATGTGCGCGATATTGGCAAGGGGCAAGCGGGGCAGGGGCCGGGACGGCCCTGTCGCGGCGCTGGCGACACTTTCCCCGAGGAGAAGGGCGCTCGGGCGGGCAAATCCGGCGCTGCGGGCCTTGCGGCGGCTTTGTGCATCGGCGATGTTTGCCGCGCAGCAAAGGATGATCTCATGGCCCTGCCGGTACGGGAACAGTTCAAATATTGGGGCGTCGCGGCCGTGGCCTTTGCCGTGGTGCTTTGGTTTCTGGGGGATGTGCTCCTGCCCTTCGTGCTGGGCGGGGCGATTGCCTATCTGCTCGACCCGGTGGCCGACCGGCTGGAGCGCGCGGGGCTGAGCCGCACCGCCTCGGTGGCGGTGATCACCGTGCTGGCGCTGGTGGTCTTCGTGCTGCTGTCGCTGCTGGTGGTGCCGGCGCTGGTGCGGCAGGCGGCCGACCTGGTGGACATCGCGCCGCAGCTTTTCAACAACCTCAAGGATTTCCTCGTCTCGCGCTTCCCGGACCTCGTGGATTCGGAATCAGCCGTGCGCCAGTCGCTGGTCTCGATCGGCGAGCGGGTGCAGGAATACGGCGGCAAGCTGCTGGAAACGCTGCTGTCTTCGGCGGCCTCGATCATCAACGTGGTGCTGCTTTTCGTGATCGTGCCGGTGGTGTCGGTCTACCTGCTGCTCGACTGGGACAACATGGTGGCCCGGATCGACGAGCTCTTGCCGCGCGATCATGCGCCGACCATCCGCCAGCTTGGCCGCGACATCGACAAGACATTGGCCAGTTTCATCCGGGGTATGGGCACGGTCTGCCTGATCCTCGGCACCTATTATGCCGCGGCGCTGATGCTGGCGGGGCTGCAGTTCGGGCTGATCGTCGGCTTCATCGCCGGGCTGATCACCTTCATTCCCTATGTCGGGGCTTTGGTCGGCGGGTCGCTGGCGCTGGGGCTGGCGCTATTTCAGTTCTGGGGCGACTGGCTGCAGATCGCCATCGTCGGGCTGATCTTCGTGGTGGGGCAGGTGATCGAGGGCAATTTCCTGACGCCCAAACTGGTGGGCAATTCCGTCGGCCTGCATCCGGTCTGGCTGTTGCTGTCGCTCAGCGTCTTCGGCTCGCTTTTCGGCTTTGTCGGCATGCTGGTGGCGGTGCCGGTGGCTGCGGCGCTGGGGGTGATTGCCCGATTTGCAACACGGCAGTATCTTGAAAGCCGATTGTACCGGGGGGTGACCGATGACTAGTCCCCTGGACCACGAGGCATTTTTGATGACGCGACAGTTGAAATTCGATCTGACGACGCGGCCGGCGCTGGGGCGAGAGGATTTCTACGTCTCGCCGGCCAATGCCGTGGCGCTGGCCATGCTCGACAGCTGGCGCGACTGGCCCAACCGCAAGCTGGTGCTCAAGGGCGCGCGCGGCAGCGGCAAGACCCATCTCGCCCATGTCTGGGCCGAGATGGCGGGCGCGCGGATCATCCGCGCGGTCGACCTGCCAGAGGCCAACGTCGGTGAACTTGCGCAGGCGCCGCTCTGCATCGAGGATGCCGAGGGCGCAGCCGGCAATCCCGACGCCGAGGCGCATATGTTCCACCTGCACAACCTGGTGCTGGCCGAGGGGCATGCGCTGTTGCTGACCACGACGCTGGAGCCGGCGCATTGGGCGCTTGACCTGCCGGACCTGAAAAGCCGGGTGCAGGGGACGCAGGTTGTTTCGCTCAACCCGCCGGATGACGAGCTGCTGGGGGCGGTGCTGGGCAAGCTGTTCTCCGACCGGCAGATCAGCCCCAACCCCGACGTGATCCCCTATCTGGTGCGCCACGCGCCGCGCTCCTTCGATGCGGCGCGGCGGATCGTCGGCACGCTGGACGACATGGCGCTGGGCCTCGGCAAGCCGATGAGCCGCGAGATGGCCCGCCGGGCTGTGCTGAGCCTGAGGGATTTCGACGAGTAGCGTAGGTTTGTGCGGCGCGAGTGTTGCCGCCGGGTCTGTGTTTCCTGCGCGTTAACAGCGGCCAAAGGCCGCCGCGCATCGCCGGGCCGCCCACCGGCACGGCGATTTAGGGTCAGGATTCATAACCAATAGATGACGAGAGCCGCGAGCGCGATGGCAGAGAGGAACACCTTGGGGCAGCGG